>VGRF01000010.1 GCA_016875395.1 Deltaproteobacteria bacterium
CGTGGATGAACCGATTCCGCCGGCTCCTCGTCCGCTGGGAGAAGCGCGAGCAGAACTACGAGGCAATGCTCCATCTCGCCTGTGCCTGGATCACGATGAAACTGGCTGGGGTTTTCGGATAGGCTCTTAGGTTCGCGACTCCTGTCGAGTATCGATTCCCGCGAGATGGGGTTCCGAGTGGAGAGGTCGAAATCGATGCCGACGGCTGGGCGCGGGAAGTTGTCGACGGAAAAGTGATTCGTTGGTGGATCGGCTTCACCGAGAAACCTCTCGATGAGAGCGCGCAGCAGGGCATCTCCGTGCTCGCCAACGGAAAAATGGCCCAACGCCCATTCCAGTTCGGGCGATCCCAGGGGACCGAGGGCCAGCTGGGTCAGGAGTATCTAGTCGGCGAGGTCGAGGCGAACTGGATCGATGCTGGGGCCGACATTGAGGATGACTTGATTCAGTCGAACCGAGATCAGCTTCAGATTGAGGAGGACCGACTGGCGGGATTTCTCTCTTGGGGCCGGGACCGCCTGAGATGGGCGTTGAAGGAGAGGAATCGACTTCGATCGCTCAAACGGATCGAGGAGTTCGAAGAGGAGAACGATCTAGCTGAGTTGTTTAGTGGGAACACCAAGCATGAGCGCGAGCGCCTCATGAAGGTTGCGAAGACCGTTGCGCGGCTCCCCGAGTTGCCGACCAGCGGGGTTGCTGATGTGATGCGAGAGGTGATTAACGCACAAGCGGATGTCGTCGTGCGCGAGATGATCGAGAAAATCAGCGAGGAGGATGACCACGTTCAGGAGCGAATGTGGGAGCTAGTCCGCGAGTTTGGCCTGATTGATGCCCGACGAACTCAGACCATTATCGAGGGGCGAATTGGCGCGACCGATCGTCTGGCGACCCAGGTCGCGGACGGAACTCGAGAGGTGCCTGACCTCCACAACACCGTCCGCGAGAACGCGTGGCTACTGGACCCCAGGTGGCACCTGTATGACGATGAAGTCGATGTATCCGATTGGAATCCAGACTACGCGCCGGAGTTGGACGAGACCGGCGAGCGAATCGATTTCCTCTTCGTTCTCAAGCCCAAGGCACCGGCTCCCATCGACGAAGTGATCGTCGTCGAGATCAAGAGAGCCCGGAAAGCGAGTGGAGCGATCCACAACGTTTCCGAGGGAGAAGTGAACAAATTCCATTCCTATGTCTTGACGGCGATTGACCACTATTCGAAGAGCACGAACCCGCCGCGTGTTCGAGGGTTGATGATTGCCCAGGGGTACACCGAGAAAGCGAACCGCATGCGGAGATCCGTTGAGAAGACCGACTACGCGGAGTTCAAAACCTGGGACCTCGTCATCGACGAGACCCGAAGAATGCACCTTGGATGGCTGGAAGTGTCCAAGAAGCGAGGTAGCAGAGGGGCGTAACGTCCCCCCGCCTACAGCGCCCCCTTCACGCTCATCACCGCCCCCGCGGCGCGCGGGTCGATCTCGCACGCGACGCGCAGCGCGCGCGCGAGGCCCTTGAAGATCGCCTCGATCGCGTGGTGCGGGCTCATGCCGTATCGAAGCTCGACGTGCAGATCGAGGCCGGCGTTCTGCGCGAAGGCGTAGAGGAAGTCCTCGACCAGCGAGACGTCGAAGTTGCCGACGCGGTCGTTGGCGAGCGCGACGCGGTAGACGAGGAACGGGCGGTTCGAGACGTCGACGGCGACGTCGGCGCGCGACTCGGCCATCGGCAGCGCTTGCTGCCCGTAGCGGCGGATGCCCCGCGCGTCGCCGAGCGCTTGGCGCAGCGCTTGACCGAGCACGATGCCGACGTCCTCGACGGTGTGGTGCAGGTCGACCGCGAGATCGCCCTGCGCGCGCAGCGTCAGGTCGAACAGGCCGTGCTTCGCGAACGACTCGAGCATGTGGTCGAAGAACGGGATGCCGGTCGCGACGTCGTAGGCGCCGGTGCCGTCGAGCGTGAAGTCGGCGCGAATCTCGGTCTCGCGCGTCTTGCGCTCAATGCGGGCTCGTCTGCTCGGTGCTTCGCTCGTCATGCCATCTCGTTTCGTCACGCAGCCGCGCGCTCGTGAGCGCGGCTACCAGTCCATCTCCGCCTCGGTCTCCGCGTCGCGCGCGGCTTCGCGCTCGCGGCGGGCTTTGCGGATCTTAGCGAGGCGCAGCTCGACGCTGTTGCCGTGGCCGGTGAAACCTTCGAGGTTCGCGAGGCGGATCACGTCGCTCCCGAGCTCGCGCAGCTTCGGCGCCTCGAAGCGCACGAACGCGGTGCGCTTCAGGAAGTCGTCGACGCCGAGCGGCGAGAAGAAGCGCGCGGTGCCGCCGGTGGGCAGCACGTGGTTCGGGCCGGCGAGGTAGTCGCCGACCGCGACGGGCGTGTAGTGCCCGAGGAACACGGTGCCCGCGTTCTTCACCTTCTTGAGCTGCGCCTCCGCGTCGTCGGTCGCGATCACGAGGTGCTCGGGCGCGTAGCGATTCGCGAGCTCGAAGGCGTGCTCGATGTCCTTCGCCACCACGATCGCGCCATTCGCGAGCGCCGCGCGCGCGATCTTCTCGCGCGAGAGATCGCCGAGTTGCTTCTCGAGCTGCTCTTTCACCTTCTGCGCGATCGCCTTCGTCGTGGTGATCAGGATCGCGCTCGCGCCTTCCTCGTGCTCTGCCTGCGAAAGCATGTCCGCTGCGACCCACGCCGGCGTCGCGCTCTTGTCCGCGATCACGACGACTTCGGTCGCGCCGGCTTCGCTGTCGATCGCGACTTCGCCGAACACGAGCTTCTTTGCGTGCTGCACGTAGGCGTTGCCCGGGCCCACGATCTTGTCGACGCGCGGCACGCTCTGCGTCCCGAACGCGAGCGCCGCGACGGCCTGCGCGCCGCCGAGGCGGAACACGCGGTGCACGCCCGCGACGCGCGCCGCCATCAGCACCTCGTCGCGAATCTCGCCGTTCTTTCCCGGCGGCGTGACCATGATGATGTCGGGCACCTCGACGACCGAGGCCGGCACCGCGTTCATGATCACGGTGCTCGGGTAGCTCGCCTTGCCGCCGGGCACGTAGATGCCCACGCGCTCGAGCGCGCGCACCTTGTGTCCCATCAGCGCGCCGCCCTCTTCGCGCATCTCCCAGCTCGACGGGATGCGCTTGCGGTGGAACTCGCGCACGCGCATCGCGCTCTTGCCGAGCGCCGCGCGGTCCGCCGGCGGCACGCGGTCGCACGCCGCGTCCCAGTCCTTCTTGTGGACTTCAAATTTTTCGAGGTCGCATCCGTCCAGTTTCTTGGTGAGCGCGAACAGCTCCGCGTCGCCGTTCTCGCGCACGTCGGCCACGATCTTCGCGACGGTCTTATCGACCGACTCTTCTTGTGCCGCGCGCCGCGCGCACAGCTTGTTGAAGGCGCGCTCGAAGCCGGCCTCGCCGGCTTGCAGAAACGCGATGCCGCCCTTGGGCGCGCTCGTCTTGGCCATCAGCTTCTCCCCGTTCGTCGAGCACGCGCCGTAACAACTCGCGCTCGTCCCCCCAAATCGCGGTGCGTTCGCGGCCCCTCGAAGCCGCACCGCGCGAGGGTTTGTGTCAACTCGTCCGCCTGCGCAGGCGCAAGCTCTAGCGCAATCAGGCCACCCTGATTCAAGAAGAGTGGCGCTTCGTGCGCGATCTTGCGCAGCAGCGCCGCGCCATCGGAGCCCGCGAACAGCGCGCCGCGCGGCTCGTGCGCGAGCTCGGGTGCAAGCGAGTCTGCTTCGGACTCCGCGAGATAGGGCGGGTTCGACACGATCACGTCGAAGCGCTGGCCCAGAACGGGTGTGAAGCCCTCGCCGTGCACGAAGCGCACGCGATCGCCGAGGCTGTGCGCGCTCGCGTTTCGTTCGGCAACCGCGAGCGCTGCGGCGGAGAGGTCGCCCGCCACGACGCGCAGCTTCGGGCGCTCCTTCGCGAGCGCGAGCGCGATCGCGCCCGAGCCCGTGCCGAGGTCGAACGCGGTGAGCTCGGCCTCGACGTCGGGCAGCTCGGCGAGCACCGCCTCGACGAGCGTCTCGGTCTCGGGCCGGGGCACGAGCACGTCGGGGGTGACCGCGAGCGGCATCGACCAGAACTCGCGCGTGCCGGTGAGGTACGCGACCGGCGTGCGCGCCTCGGTGCGCTGCTTCACGAGCTCGCGGAAGCGCGCGCGCTCGTCCGCGAGCACGGGCTTCTCGAAGTCGAGGTAGAGCCGCAGGCGATCCGTGCCGAGCGCGAAGGCGAGCAGGGCCTCGGCGTCGAGGCGCGCGCTCTCGATGCCTTTCTGCTTGAAGTAGTCCGTGGTCCACTTCAGCAGCGCGAGCACGGTCCAGGTGTCGCTCACGCGGCGCGGCCCTCGCTCGCGAGCGCCTTCTCGCGCTCGCTCAGCATGTAGCTCGCGACGCCTTCGAGCAGGTCGCCCACCTCGCCTTCCATCACGCGATCGAGCTGGTGGAGCGTCAAGCCCGCGCGGTGATCGGTGACGCGGTTCTGCGGGTAGTTGTAGGTGCGGATCTTCTCGCTGCGGTCGCCCGTCCCGACTTGCGAGCGGCGCTCGCTCGCGCGCTCGTTCGCCTGGCGCTCGAGCTCCGCCTCGAGGAGCCGCGAGCGCAAGACCTTCAGCGCCTTCGCCTTGTTCTTGTGCTGGCTCTTCTCGTCCTGGCACTGCACCACCACGCCGCTCGGGATGTGCGTCACGCGCACCGCCGAGTCGGTCGTGTTCACGGACTGCCCGCCCGGCCCACCCGAGCGAAACACGTCGATGCGCAGATCGGCGGGGTTGATCGTGATGTCGACCTCTTCCGCCTCGGGCAACACCGCCACCGTGACGGTCGAGGTGTGAATGCGGCCGGCGCCCTCGGTCGCGGGCACGCGCTGCACGCGGTGCACGCCGCGCTCGTGCTTGAGGCGCCCGAACACGTCCTTGCCCGAGATGCCGACGATGATCTCCTTGAAGCCGCCAGACCCGGTCTCGGAGATCGAGAGCGGCTCGATCTTCCAGCGCAGCCCTTCCGCGTAGCGCGAGTACATGCGGAACAGGTCCGACGCGAACAGCGCCGCCTCTTCGCCGCCGGTGCCCGCGCGAATCTCGAGGATCGCGTCGCGCTCGTCGGTCGGATCCTTGGGGATGAGCAGCCGGCGGATCTCCTGCACGAGCTGGTCGCGCTTGGCTTCGAGGTCTGGCAGCTCGGCCTGCGCGAGCGCCGCGATCTCGGCGTCGGAGTCGCGCGCCATCTCCTGGTTGTCCGCGATCGCCTGCAGCGTCTTCTTGTAGACGGAACCCGCGTCCACGACGGGCCGCAGGTCCGACAGCTCCTTCCCCACCTTCGCCAGCTCGCCCTGCTTCTGCGCCGTGGCGGGGTCGGCAAGCCGCGACTCGAGCGCCGCAACGCGCGTCTCCACGTCGCGGATGCGTTCGAGCCAGTCGGTTTGCGGGGAAGCCATGGGTGAATCCGAATGCGAGGGGCGAGGCGAGCCCGCGCGCGAGCCGCGCGGAGGCGCCGTCCGGGGGAAAGCGGCGCAGCGCGGCGCAAGGTCGCGGAGTGGCCCCGCTGCCGCAAGCGAGCGCGGGCGCTGGGGAATTCGGCTGCGCAGCGTCGGACCGCGGAAGCGAACGTTTCGGCCGGGCCAAAACGACCGCCCCTGCGACGATTCGGCCCGGCCAGATCGTTCGATGCCCTCGGACCGTCGGCCCGCGACACATTTCGGCCGGGCCAAAGTGACTCACCGGCGACACATTTCGGCCCGGCCGGAATGTCTCAGGGCCAAGATCGGCGCGGCGGAGGGGTGAGTGGCGATCAGTGGGGATGCGCGGCGCGCAGCGCGGCAGATCGGCGTTCGCGCGCGGCTTGCGTCCCATCTCGGCGCGAAGCTGCGGCTCTTCGCGGGGCTCACGGTGGGGATTTGTGTGCCCTACTTCGCGCTGCAGCGCGTCGCGTTCGGCGCGCCGTTCGCGCCGCCGGCGCTCGCCCTCGACGCGCTGATCCCCTTCGCGCCCGGCTGGGTGTGGGCGTACGCGTCGCTGTTCGCGCTCGTGCCGCTCTCCGCCCTGCTCTCCGCCTCGCGCGACGAGGTGCGCGCCTTCGGCCGCGCGCTCGTGTGGCTGTGTACGCCGAGCTTCGCGTTCTTCGCGCTGTTCCCGAGCGCGGGCCCGCGTCCGCCGGAGGCGATGCACGCGGCCGAGCTCGGCTGGCTCGTCGCGGTCGACACACCCGGCAACGCGTTCCCGTCACTTCACGCGGGGCTCACCGTAATGTGTCTGCTCCACGCGCGGCGCGTGTGCGGCATGCAGCTCGCACGCCCCTTGCAGCGCGCGCTCTGGGACGCGGGCTCGCTCGCATGGGCGGGCGTGATCGCGTTCGCGGCGCTCGCGAGCAAGCAGCACTGGGCGGTGGATCTGGTGGCGGGCGGGTTGTTAGGCGCGACGGCTCATTCGTTGGCTTTCGCGCGGACGGCACGCGCGCTCAGGGAGTCGCCGCCCGCTTCCTGACCAGCCACCCCAGCGCCGCGAGGCTCGCGCCCAGCATCAGCCACTGCGCGGGCGTGAGCCCTGCGTAGCGCGCTTCGCCCACGCGCAAGAAGTCGAGTGCGAAGCGCCCCGGCCCGTAGAGCGCGAAGAACAGCGCGGCGAAGAAACCTGGCGCGCGAAGTTGTTGCGGCCGCGCACGATCGAGCAGCAGGAACGCGGCGCCGATCGCGAGGCACAGCAGCGCCTCGAGCAGGCCCAGGTCGAAGCGCGGGCCGCCCCACGGCGCGCCTTCGGGGAAGCTCACGGCGAACACGCTCGTGGAGGCGATGCCGAGGTGATCGTGCTGCAGCGCGCAGCCGAAGCGGCCGACCGCGAGCGTGAAGGGCAGCGCGAACATCACCACGTCGAAGAAGCGCGCGATCTCGCCGGCTGCGAGTCCCCTGCGCCGCGCGACGAGGAAGAGCCCCGCGAGCCCGCCGAGCATTCCCCCAGTCGACGAAAGCTCGCCCCACACCCGAAACAACTCGAGTGGATCCTCGCGCAGCACGTGAGGGCGGTAGGCGAGCACGTCGAAGACGTGCGCCGAGGCGAGGCCGAGCACGACGGCCCACAGGATCAGCGCGCTCGCCGTCTCGCGCGCGATGCCCACGCCCGGCGCGCGGCGCACGGTCAGCTCCACCTGCACCACGATCGCGGCGAGCGCGAGCAGGCGAAACGCCTGCAGCGTGTAGCCCCCGATCTCCCAGGTGGGATGCTCGACGTACGGGATCACGCGCGCGCCCCCGTCACCACCAGCGCCACCACCGCTGCGGGCGCGGGCAGCGCTCGGTCGGGCGCGTGCCGCGCAGGAAGACCTCCTCGACGCCGTCGCACCACGAAGCGGCGAGGAGGCCCGTGCCGGTGTGGATCTCGGCCGTAACGACTCCCGCGGGCACGGCGAAGTCTGCCCAGCCGCTCGCGCCGAGCGCCCCCTTCACGAAGCGCGCGACGACGGGCAGCGCGGCCTCGGCGCCGGAAAGCCCCACGCGCGCGCCGTCGTCGAAGCCCACCCACGCGACGACGACGACTTCCGGCGTGTAGCCCGCGAACCAAGCGTCGCGGCGATCATTCGTGGTGCCGGTCTTGCCCGCGAAGGCGCCGCGCACGCCCAGGCCGCGCAGGCCGCGCCCGGTGCCGCGGTCGACGGCGCCCTGCAGCGCCGAGGTGATTAGGTACACGGGCTCTGCGTCGAACACGCGCGCGCTGTCCGCGACATCGCCGCCGAGGTCGCCGCCGTCCGCCTCGCGCACTGCGAGCGTCATGCGCGGGCGCGAGAGCACGCCGCCGCTCGCGAACACGGCGTAGGTGCGCGCCACTTCGAGGGGGGTCATCTCGAAGGCGCCGAGCGCGATCGAGGGCACGGGGCGCAGCGCGCTCTCGATGCCGAGCTCGCGCGCGGTCTCGGCCACGCGCACGAGGCCGGTCTCGAGCCCGAGCCGCGCGAAGGGCACGTTGAGCGAGTCCTCGAGCGCACGGCGCAGCGTCACGGGTCCGCGGTAGCGCTTGTCGTTGTTTTCGGGCGCCCAGGCCTTGTCGTCGATCGTGATGCTGAGCGGCTCGTCTTCGAGGATCGTCGCGAGCGTGAAGCGCTCGGCGTCGCGCTCCGTGCTTGTTAGGGCAGCCAGCGCGACGATCGGCTTGAACACGCTGCCCGGCTGGCGGTGCGCCTGCACGACGCGATCGAGCGTGCCGCGCGCCGCCTTGCGACCGCCCACGTACGCGAGCACGTCGCCGTTCTTCGCATCCAGGGCAACGAGTGCGGCTTGCAGCGGCTTTTTCGCGCGCCGCAGCTTCGGGTAGGCGCGCTCGAGCGCCGCGAGCTGGTCGGTCACCGCGGCCTCGGCTGCGGCCTGATGACTCGCGTCGAGCGTGGTGAAGACGCCGAAGCCCGCGCGGCTGAGGGAGTCCTCGTCGACGCGCGCTGCAAGATCGCTGCGAATCTTCGTCACGAAGCTCGCGGCGAAGGTCGGCCGCGCCTTCTCGCGCTTCACGCCGAGCGGCTGCGACTTCGCGGCGTCGCGCGCGGCGGCGTCGATGCGGCGCTCGTCGTGCATCACGTCGAGCACGAGATTGCGGCGGATCTTCGCCTTCTCCGCTTGCCGGAACGGTGAGAGCCCGTTCGGGCCTTGGATCAGCGCCGCGAGCAGCGCGCCGTCCGCGAGCGTCAGCTCCTTCACGTCCTTTCCGAAGTAGAAGCGCGCCGCGCGCGAGACGCCGTGCACCGCCAGCGCGCCGTCCTGCCCGAGGTAGATCTCGTTGAGGTACGCCTCGAGAATCTCGTCCTTCGAGTACCGCAGCTCGAGCCACAGCGCGCGAAAGATCTCTTTGAGCTTGCGCGTGAAGGTGCGCTCGGGCGACAGGTAGACGTTCTTAACGAGCTGCTGCGTGATCGTGCTGCCGCCTTCCGCGATGCGCTGTTCTTTCGCGTTCTCGACGGCCGCGCCGAACATGCGGATCGGGTCGACGCCGATGTGCGAGTAGAAGCGGCGGTCCTCGGTCATCAGGACCGCGTCGACGACGTGCAGCGGAATGTCGGCGAGCCGCACGACCTCGCGGTCTTCGCCGCTCTCGGCGAGCGATGCCAGCAGCGGCGGCTCGAGCACGACCTTGCTCGCTTCGCCGCCATTCACCGAGAGCGAGGCGACCGCTCCGCTCGGATGCAGCGTGCCGGTGATCAGCGCTTCGGGCGCGGGCGCGCCCGGATACGCGAGGCGCCGCGCGCGCAGCGAGAACGCGCTCTTTGCCGCGCGAAACTCGCCGGGCTTCGGCTCTGCCTTCGCGGCCTGATAACCGGCCGCGCGCAGGTGCTTCTCGATGCGCGCGAGGCCCGCAGGCTTCCCCACTTCGAGCGTGAGCGAGCGACCGTACACGCGCGTGGGCAGCGGCAGCACCTGCTCCGAGAGCGGCGGGCGCGGCCCGAGCGAGCACGCGAAGGCGAGTGCGCACGCACACAGCGCGGCGGCGAGCGCGCGGCGCGCCGTCATCGCGCGCGCTCCATGCGCCGCTCTTCCTCGTCCCACCAGTCGTCTGCTTCTCGCGCGCGCTCGGCGTCGCGTCGCGCGCGCTCCATGCGCCGCCGTTCGCGCTGTTCGCGGCGCAGCTCCTCGCGCGAGCGCTCGCGCCGCGGCTCGGCGGCGCGTTCCTCGGCGCGCTCTTCCGCGCGGCGGAAGAGGCGATCGAAGAAGTCGCCGAGAGTCTCGACCTCACCGCCGTCCTCGGGTCGCTGCGGCGCTTCGCGGGGCATCGGGGCGGACTCGGCGCGGATGTCGCCGCGCGCGACACGCCGGCGGTACTCGGCGGCGCGCGCCGCTTCCTCGGCTTGAAGCCGCTGCGCCTCGGCGACATCGGCGGGATCCCACGTCTCGGCGCTCGCTAGCGTCGCAGCCACCGACAACCCGAACGCGAGGGCGACGTGCCGCACGCTCACGCGCTCGCCTCGATCCAGTGCGCGAGGCGGCCGGCGCTCGCGCCGTCGCGGCGGAACGAGTGGAAGCGCGCGGCGTCGCAGCGCGTGCACTCGCGCGCGGCGACGCCGACGGCGCGCGGTGCGATGCCCGCGCGCGCGAGAGCAAGCTGCGCGAGCAAGCCGAGGTCGATGCGCGCGTGCCCGGGGCGCGTCGGCGTGAGCGTCACGTCGACGAGCTTCCCGTAGCGCGCGCGCAGCGGATCGATCACGGGTGCATCGACTTCGTAACAACAGCCGCCGATGCACGGCCCGATCGCCGCCGCGATCTCTGCGCCGCGCGCCGCGCTCGAAAGCTCGGCGAGCGCGTTCTCGATCACGCCCGCCGCGAAGCCGCGCCAGCCCGCGTGCACCGCGCCGACGCAGCCGCCCGCCGTGAGCAGAATCGGCACGCAATCGGCGGTCGCGATGCCGACGCGCAGGCCGCGTTCGCGCGTCAGCACGGCGTCCGCGTCGCCGAGCTCGTTCGCGCGCTCCGCCCACACGACGCGCGCGCCGTGTACTTGGCGCGGGCGGCGCCACGGCGGCTCGCTGCTCGTGCGCAGGCCGAAGCCGTGCGCGACTCCGCGCGCGGTGAGCACCGGATCGAGCAGGAAGCTCGCAGCGGCGTCAGCCACGGCGCGGCTCCGCAGCAGCGAGCGCGTCCTCGAGCGCGACGAGATCGGCGGGAAGCGGCGCTTCGAAGCGCAGCGCGGCGCCGCTCGTCGGGTGCGTGAAGCCGAGCACCGCGGCGTGCAGCGCCGGGCGCGCGAGCTGCTTTGCGAACGCGCCGCCCGCGGCCTTGCCGTAGGTCTCGTCCCCTAACAACGGGAGGCCGTGGGAGGAGAGGTGTACGCGAATCTGGTGCGTGCGGCCGGTCTCGGGCCGTACCTCGAGCTTCACCACGCCGCTCTTCGCGAAGCGGCGCAGCACTCGCCAGCGCGTCGCCGCCGCGCGCCCGCGCTTCGTGGCGATGCTCATGCGCTTGCGGTCGCTCGGGTGCCGGCCGATCGCGCGCTCGATGCGCCCCTCGTCCTGCGCCGGCGCGCCGCGCGCGAACGCGAGGTAGACGCGCTCGATCGTGTGGTCGTGAAACTGCTTCGAGAGCGCGGCGTGCGCGGCGTCGGTCTTCGCCGCGACCATCACGCCCGAGGTGCCGCGATCGAGGCGGTGCACGATGCCGGGCCGCGCGACGCCGCCGATGCCCGCGAGATCGCGCACGTGGTGCAGCAGGGCGTTCACCAGCGTGCCCTGCGCGTGACCGGGCGCCGGGTGCACGACCAGGCCCGCGGGCTTGTCGAGCACGACCAGCGCGTCGTCTTCGTGAAGAATCGTGATGGCGATCGGCTGCGGCACCAGCTCGCTCGGAGCCGCCTCCGGCGGATCCGCGAGCACGCGGTCGCCAGCCTCCACGCGTTGGCTCGCCCGCGCCGGCGCGCCATTCACGCGCACGCGCTCCTCCTTGATCCAGCGCTGCGCCTGCGCCCGCGCCACGCCCGCGAGCGCCGACAGCGCGCGATCGAGCCGCTCGCCGGCGTGCTCGGCGTGAACCACGTACTCCGGCGCCACGCCGCTACCAGAGTCGCGAGCGAACGTGCTTGTTACGGGCGACGAGTACGTCCACGAGCGCGCGGTTCCACGCGTTCGTCGTGCGCGCAGTGTCCGCTTCGACGCGCTCGTCGAAGTAGTCGCGCCCTTCTTTCAGCTCGCTCGCCATGCGCTCGAACAGGTCGTCGTTCGCGAGGCCCTCGCGCACGAGCTCGGGGTGGTAGAGCACGATGTCCGACACCACGGCTCGCGCGAGCCGCAGCGCGCGAGCCGGATCCGCGATGCGCGTCATCGCGCGCGCCGCACGACGGGCCGCGCGGGCTTCTCGGGCCGCGCGGCCAGCACGCGCTGCATGTAGATCGGGACGACGCGGTCGGCGTCGAGGCCCACCGCACGCACGTACGCCGTGACGAAGCCGCGCACGTACACGGTCGCGGGCAGCGCGGCGAAGTCCTCTTCTTCGAGCGACTTCAGATAGCTCGCACCGATCTTGGTCGCGCTCGCGATGCGCTCGAGCTCGATGCCGCGCGCCATGCGCCAACGCCGGAGCCGCGCGCCGTCGACGCCGCCTTCGTACACGCTCTCTTCGAAGCCGCGAATCTCGGGCGCCGCTTCCAGCTCGTCCTCGCTCTCGTCGGCGAAGCTGAGCGCGAGCTCGACGCGCGGCTCGCCGCCGAGCGTCGCGTCGTACGCCGCGCGCTGGTCGACGTCGCGCAGCACGCTGTACGCGAGCTCGATGCGCTCCTGCAGCGCGGACACCTCCTTGTCGTCGTAGACCGAGTAGGTGGCGAGCGAGTCGGCCGAGTACGTCGCGCGTGCGATGCGATACGCGCGCTCGATCTGCTCGGCGTTCGCGTCGCGCGCGACTTCGAGGATCTCGTAGTGGGTTTGATCCGAGAACGGCCTCATCGCGCGTCTTCCCTCGGCAGCGGCACACCTTCTGCGAGCTTGCGTGCGATGCGCTTCAGGTACACCGCGGCGTCGCCATCGGGCTGGATGTCGAGCAGCGGGCGGCGCTGCTTCACGGCTTCGCGCACCGCCGCGTCGCGGTTCAGGTAGCCGATGTAGTCGGCGTCGATGCCGAAGAAGCGCCTGCACACGCTGCTGATCGAGAAGCCGAGCTTCACGTCCTCGGCGCTCGCGACTTCGTTCACCACGATGCGCGGGCGGAAGCGGCGCATCGTGTCGACGAAGCGCTGCCCCTCCTCGGGATCCATCTGCTCGACTTCCCGCAACAAGTCGAGCGGCGTCGAGATGCCGCGCGCGTTCTTCTGGTCCATCGCTTCGCGCACGAGCGCGCGCACGTCGTGCTTGTTGAGCGCGGCTTGCATGCGCCGGTAGAAGGCGGCGCGCACGAACGTGTAGGCGTTCTCGATCGAGGTGGGCTCGGGGTGCACGACGATCAGGCCGTCGTCGCTGACGAGGAAGTAGTCGAGCGTGGCGGCGTGTGCGCCGGCGCCGCAGTCGACGATCACGAAGTCGCACGGCATGCGGCGCAGCTGCGCGAGCAGGTCCGCGCGCCGCGCGGCGTCGGGCTGCGCGCCGGCGAGGTTGCCCTGCGTCGCGGCGATGAGGCCGAGGTTCTCGCTGGGCGTGGCGACGATCAGCCGCAACAAGTTCGGCTCGCGGCCCGCGATGAAGTCCGCGAGCGTGCGCGCGGGCGCCTTCACGCCGGTGAGCGTGTGGAGATTCGGGCCCTCGACGTCGGTGTCGACCGCGATCACGCGGTAGCCCGCGCGCGCGAGCGTGATCGCGAGGTTCGCCGAGAGGAACGTCTTGCCGACGCCGCCCTTGCCGCCGCCCACCGCGATGAGGCGCGGGCGCGGAACGTCCGAGATGTAGGGACCGGTTTCCGTAGGAGCGCTCCGCGTCGACTATTCGACGAGCTCGGTGTTCCAGTACGAGACGTCGACCACGCTCAGGAACGGACGCCATTCCTTGTACCGCACGCTCGAGAACATCAGGTTCATGAGCGGCGTCCAGCGCGGGCGCTCCGGCCGCTTCATCAGCTTCATGCTCGCCTGCTTCGGCGTGCGCCCGCCCTTCAGCCGATTGCAGTCGATGCAGCTCGTCACCACGTTCTCCCACGTGCTCTTGCCGCCGAGCGCGCGCGGGATCACGTGGTCGAGGTTCAGCTCCGCGCGGCGCGGCTTCACGCCGCAGTACTGGCACTGGAAGTCGTCGCGGGCCATCAGGTTGATGCGGCTGAAGCGCACGTGGCGGCGCGGCAGGCGATCGAACGCGACGAGCACGATCACGCGCGGGATGCGGACGCGGCCGTGGGGCGTGCCGATCGACTCCTCGTTGCGGGCGACCGCGAGCTGCGTCCAGCTGTCGAAGTCGAAGGTCTTGTACTCCTCGTCGATGACGCGCGCGATGCCCTGATAAACGAGCGTGAACGCCCGACGCACCGACGTGACGTGAATCGGCAGATACGAGCGATTGAGGACGAGAACGCTCGACGACAGCATCGGCGCGCCAGAGTACGCGACGCGCCTAGGGCCATCAATCAACGCGCGAGGGAAGTGAGCGCTCTCACGACCTCGGCGTCGTCGCCCGCGAGCAGGGTGCGCACGTCGAGCAGCACGCGCGCGTCCTGCACGCGCGCGAGCACGGCGGGCGGGGCGGCGCGCAGCGCGGCGGCGAGCTGCGCCGCGCTCTGCCTCGACTCGAGGGCGACCGCGTGCGACGGCAGCACGAAGCCCGGCAGCGAGCCGCCCCCGACAGGCGACTCGGTGCGCACCACGCTCGCCTTCACGCCCGCGGCCGTGAGCTGCGCCGCGAGCTCGCGTGCGCGCGCCTCCAGCTCGCGCTCGGGCGCGAGCAGCATGCGCAGCGTCGGGATCTCGCTGTGGCGCCCGTCGAGCAGCGCGGTGGCGAGCCAGTCGAGCGCGGCGAGCGTGAGCTTGTCGACCCGCAGTGCGCGCGCGAGGGGGTTCTTGCGCATCGCGCGGATGCGCTCCGGCGCACCGAGCGCGATGCCGGCCTGCGGGCCGCCGAGCAGCTTGTCGCCGGAGAAGCACACCACGTCGACGCCGCTCGCGAGCCGCGCGGGCACGAAGGACTCGGCGGGAAAGCCGCGCTCGCGCAGGTCGAAGAGGGTGCCGCTGCCGAGGTCCTCCACGACGGGCACGCCGCGCCGCTTCCCGATTGCGGCGAGCTCGCCTAGCTCGACCTCGGCCACGAAGCCGCGCTGCTCGAAGTTCGAGCGGTGCACCTTCAGCAGCAGCCCCGTGTCCGGCGAGATCGCGTCCTCGTAGTCCCGCGCGTGCGTGCGATTGGTGGTGCCGACCTCGACCAGCTTCACGCCCGCCCGGGCGAGGATCTCGGGCACGCGGAACGAGCCCCCGATCTCGACCAGCTCCCCGCGCGAGACCACGACCTCCTTGCCGCGGGCGAAGGTGTCGAGCGCGAGCAGCACGGCCGCGGCGCAGTTGTTTGCGACCGCCGCCGCGCCGGCGCCCGAGAGGAGGCGCAGCTTCGTCTCGAGGCCGGCGAGCCGGTCGCCGCGCTCGCCGCTCGCGAGGTCGAGCTCGAGGTCGGAGTAGTGCGCCGCCGCGTGGCGAACGGCCTCGGCGGCGCCGTCGCCGAGCACCGAGCGGCCGAGGTTCGTGTGGAGCACGACACCGGTCGCGTTGATCACGCGCGCGGGGCGCGCGCCGCTGAGCGTGCGCGCGGCACGCAGGGCGTTGGCTCGGACGTCGCCCGGCAACTCGCCTGCTTCGACCCGCCCTCGCGCCTCCGCGATGGCCCATCGGACAGCCTCCGCGAGCGCCCATCGCGGGAGGTCGCAGCCCTCGGCGGCCTCCAGCTCGCGCAGCAAGCGATCGACCGAGGGCAGCGAGCGCCGCAAATCCTGCTCAGGATCTGCCGATCCCTTGCCGAAACCCATTCCATTCTTGACCGGCGGGACGCGATCCATGATGCTCCCCAAGTCATTTTTTCGGCCAGAACGGACTTCGCTTCGAAGGCATTTCCCTCGGAAACGGCAGAGTGCCGGAGGGTGCCTGAGAAATCGTGGCGAGGTCTAGGGGTGACGACAGGCGCTGGACGTGAGGCGGGAACCCGCGGAGCGCCAAGGAACCCTGGGCCGCGAACGAAACGAAACCCTGAAATGCCTCGATTGAATCGAACAGGCATCGGCCAGCTCGGGACGCTCCAGCGAGATCCCGTCCAGCTGCGCGACCCCGAGTCGGGCGTCGCCCCCTCCGCCTGATCCCGCCCCGCTCCCGCGGGAGCGGTTCTCGCAGACAAAGCCTGAGCTCGGCACACAAGCGCTGGAGGCGCGTGGTGAGCGAGATCCAAGGCGCTGCACCTCTCGGCCCCAGGCCTACGGAACGAGGATGCAGAACGAAATCCTGATCAATGCGACGCCCGGCGAGACCCGCGTCGCGATTCTCGAAAAGAAGCAGTTCATCGAGTTCCACCTCGAACGCGCGCGCAGCAAGAGCGTGGTCGGGAGCGTGGTCAAAGGGAAGGTGATGCGGGTGCTGCCTGGTATGCAGGCGGCGTTCGTGGACATCGGCCTCGAGAAGGCGGCGTTCCTCTACGCCGGCGACTACGTCGAGGACATCGAGGAGCTGGACGACGGCGGTGACCCGCGCCAGCGCGGGCGGCGCAACCGCCGCGCCCCCTCGATCGAGACGCTCGTGCGCGAGGGCCAAGAGATCGTGGTGCAGATCGCCAAGGAGCCGATCGGCACCAAGGGCGCGCGCATCACCTCGCACATCTCGATCGCCGGGCGGCACCTCGTGCTGACGCCGTGGGCGCAGCGCGTGGGCGTGTCGCGCAAGATCGACTCCGACAGCGAGCGCCGGCGCCTGCGCGACATCGTGCAGCGCGTGAAGCCCGCGGACCTCGGTTTCATCATCCGCACCGCGGGCGAAGGCACGCGCGACGCCGACCTCGAGGCCGACGTGCGGTACCTGACGACGGTCTGGGACGACATCCAGATCCGCAAGGATCAGGTACGCGCGCCGGCGTTCCTCTACAGCGAGCCGAGCCTGGCACTGCGGGTACTGCGCGACTTTGCGAACAGCGACACAAAGCGAATCGTGATCGACTCGCCGAGCGTTCACGCGGAGATCCAGGGCTTCGCCGACCGCTTCATGGCCGACCCGAAACCGCGCATCGAGCACTACCAGGGCGCGCTGCCGGTCTTCGACGAGTTCGGGATCGAGGAGCAGATCGACACCAACCTCGGCCGCAAGGTGTGGCTCAAGAGCGGTGGCTACCTGATCGTCGACCAGAGCGAGGCGCTCACCGCGATCGACGTGAACACGGGCCGCTTCGTGGGCAAGCGCGACCTCGAGGAGACGGTGCTGCGCACCAACCTCGAAGCGGTGCGCGAGATCGTGAACCAGCTCCGCTTCCGCAACATCGGCGGGCTGATCATCCTCGACCTGATCGACATGGAGTCGAGCGAGAACCGCGAGAAGGTTTACCGCGCGCTCCAGCAGGAGCTTCGCCAGGACAAGGCGAAGACGAACATCCTGAAGATCAGCGAGCTTGGGCTGGTCGAGATGACCCGCAAGCGCACGCGCGAGAACCTCGTGCAGATGTTGTGCGAACCCTGCGCGTACTGCGAGGGCAAGGGCTACGTGCTGACCCCGGAGTCGGTGGCGCACAAGGTGCTGCGCGAGATCCGCAAGGACCTGCCGCGCTTCGGCGGCCGGCGCGTGGTGGTGACGGTGCACCGCTCGGTGGCCGAGCAGCTGATGACCCACGAGCGGTCGAGCCTGCAGGCCGTCGAGCGCGAGCTCGGCCGCGAGATCGAGATTCGGGCGCGGGTGGAGCTGCACCAGGAGCAGTTCGAGATCGTATCCGCGGGCGAGGGGGAGCCGATCACGGTGCCGCTGCCGTGGCTCGCAGACCGCAAGAGCGAGCGCCAGCAGCAGGCGGAGGCCCGTGAAGCCGCGGCGCGCGCCCGGGCGGAACGCGCCGCCGAGCGAGCCCAGGAGACGGCGGCCCCCCCGGAGCCCGCGGCGCCCCAGGCGCCCCGTCCCGAGTACCTCTCGATGTCGCTGCTCGACGACGAGGACGACCTCGAGGCCCCGGCTGCGGCCCCTTCGGCCAGCAACGAGCCGGAAACCGCCGCGGGTCCTGCAGAAGTCGCCGCCGCGCCGGTTGACGGGCAAAGCGAATCTTCGATACTGCCGCGCTTCCGTGAGCAAGAAGAGGGCGTGTGATGTACGCGGTCGTGAAGACGGGCGGGCTGCAGGTTCGCGTGACGCCGGGGACGGCGGTGCGCGTGGGCAAGCTCGCGGGTGAAGTGGGCGCCGCCATCGAGTTCGACCAAGTGCTGATGGTCGGCGGCGAGGGCGAGGCGAAGATCGGCAAGCCGCTCGTGAGCGGGGCCAAGGTGCTCGGCACGATCCGCGCGCACGGTCGCGGCGAGAAGATCACGATCTTCAAGAGCAAGCGGCGCAAGAACTACCGGCGCAGGCAAGGCCACCGCCAGGACTACACCGAAGTCCAGGTGACCGAGATCCGCGCTTAACTGCGAGCAACCGAGCCCGGCAAGCGACCGAACGCCGCAAAGCGGCGTAGGCCGCGCGCAGCGAGGCGAAGCCGAGCGGAGAGTCGAAGAGATGGCACACAAAAAGGGTCAGGGTTCCTCCCGCAACGGTCGCGACAGCCACGGCCAGCGCCGCGGCGTGAAGCGCTACGCGGGCGAAATGGTGAAGGCCGGCAACATCCTCGTTCGCCAGGTCGGCACGCGCATTCACCCCGGCCGCAACGTCGGTGTCGGCCGCGACTGGACGCTGTTCGCGCTGGTCGACGGCGTCGTCAGCTACGGCCCTTCGAAGGGCAAGCTCGTCGCCAAGGTCGAGCCGGCAGCCTGAGGAGTTAGGGGAGCGCCCGCGCGTCTGGCTGGGTCCTCTCCAGCAGGACGTGCAATGAACCACGAGGGCGATCCCTTCATCGACGAAGCCGTCGTCACCGTTCGCGCGGGCGACGGCGGCAACGGCTGCGTCTCGTTTCGCCGCGAGAAGTTCGTGCCGCGCGGTGGGCCAGCGGGTGGCGACGGCGGCAACGGCGGCAGCGTCGTGTTCCTCGCGGACGCGAATCTCTCGACGCTGCTCGACCAGAAGTATCAGCGCCGCATCGAAGCGCCGCGCGGCGGCGACGGCGCGGGGCGCAACATGGCGGGGCGCAACGGCGAGGACGCGACCGTGCGCGTGCCCGTCGGCACGCAGATCTACGACGCCGACGCCGAGCCCGGCGATGCGCCGCTCGCCGATCTCGCGGAGGCGGGGCAGCGCTTCGTCGCCGCGCGCGGCGGCATCGGCGGCTTCGGCAACGCGCGCTTCGCGACGCCGACGCGCCAGACGCCCGACTTCGCGAAGCCCGGCACGACGGGCGAGGCGTGCAAGCTGCGTCTCTCGCTCAAGCTGCTCGCGGACGTGGGCTTGTTAGGTCTCCCGAACGCCGGCAAGTCGACGCTGCTCGCGCGCATCTCGGCCGCGAAGCCGCGCATCGCCGACTACCCGTTCACGACGCTCACGCCGAACCTCGGCGTCGTCACCCTCGACGATCAGCGCTTCGTGGTCGCCGACATTCCGGGCCTGATCGAGGGCGCGAGCGAAGGCGCCGGCCTCGGCGACCGCTTCCTGCGCCACATCGAGCGAACGCGCGTGCTGCTGCACCTGCTCGACTGCACCGCGCTGCTCGACGACTCGCGCGACGTGCTCGGCGAGTACGAGACGATCCGCAAGGAGCTGGCCGCATACGACACGGCGCTGAGCGAGCGCCGCGAGCTCGTGCTGCTGAACAAGATCGACGCGCTCGGCGATCGCGGCGTGCTCGATGAAGTGCAGCGCGCGCTCGAGGCGCGCGGCTGCAGCGTGCTGCGCGGCTCGGGCGTGAGCGGCGAAGGCATCCCCGCGCTGGTGCGCGCACTCTGGCGCGCGATCCAGGAGGAGCGCGCACTGCAGGAGAGCACCAGGTGACGGAGGAGCTGCGCAGAGATGCGGCGCGCGCGAAGCGCATCGTCGTGAAAATCGGCAGCGGCACGCTCACCGAGGCGGGCCGCGTGCGCACGCGCGTCGTCGCGGAGCTGACGAGGCAGATCGCGGCGCTCGCGGACGCGGGCAAGGAAGTCGTCGTCGTCTCGTCGGGAGCGATCGCGATCGGCAGCCACCGGCTTCGGTGGAAGCAGCCCGGCAAGACGATTCCGGAAAAGCAGGCCGCGGCAGCGGTCGGCCAGATCGGGCTCTCGGAGCTGTGGCGCAAGGCGCTGCGCAAGCGCGGCCGCGAAGTCGCGCAGATTCTCGTGACGCGCTCGGGGCTCGAGGACCGCGAGGGCTTCCTCAACGCACGCAACACGCTCGCGAAGCTGCTCGAGCTCGGCGTGATCCCGGTCGTGAACGAGAACGACACGGTCGCGACCGAGGAGATTCGCTTCGGCGACAACGACAACTTGTCGGCGACGATGGTGAACCTGATCGGCGCCGAGCTGCTCGTGATCCTCACCGACGTCGACGGGCTCCATCAGGCGCCGCCTGAGAAAGGGAAGCCGCTTCCTCCGCTGTATGGCGTGGTGGAGCACGTCGGGGACGTGGCGCAGGCCGCGGGCGGCGCGGGCACTGCGTTCGGGCGCGGCGGCATGGTCACGAAGCTCGAGGCGGCGCGGAGCGCGGCAGGCTCGGGCGCCGCGACCGTGCTGTGTCACGGGCGCGCGAAGGACGTGCTGCTGCGCGTCGCGGCAGGCGAGCCTGTGGGCACGCTGTTCCGCGCCGGCAACAAGCTCGCAAGCAAGAAGCACCGCATCGCGTTCACCGCGAAGCCGCGCGGCGTGCTCGTGCTCGACGAGGGCGCCGTGCGCGCGCTGACCGAGCGCGGGCGCAGCCTCCTGCCCGCTGGAGTCGTGCGCGTGGAGGGCAAGTTCCAGCGCGGCGACCCGGTCGCGTGCGTCGACACTCGCGGGCGCGAGTTCGCACGCGGGCTCGCCACGTACTCGGCCGATGAGGTCGAGCGCATCAAGGGCGCGCCGACTTCGCGAATTCTCACGGTGCTAGGGTTCACCAACGGCGACGAAGTGATCCACCGCGACGACCTCGTGCTGCTGCCGTCGCGCTCGCCCAACAGCTGAGACTTCGCATGGACGTTGCACGAGAAATCCAAGAGCTGGCCGCGCGCGCGAAGGCCGCGGCGCCCGCGGTCGCGAACTTGTCGACGCGCGAGAAGAACGCGTGGTTGTTACGGGCCGCGCAGCGCCTCGAAGCCGCGAAGGAGCGCATCCTCGCGGTGAATCGCGAGGACATGCGCGAGGCCGAGCTGAAGGGCGTCGCCGCGCCGATGGTGAAGCGCCTCGATCTCGCGGGGTCGAAGTGGGCGGACATGCTCGACGGCCTGCGGCAGGTGGCGCAGCTGCCGGATCCCGTCGGCGAGATCAGCGAGATGCGCGTGCGCCCGAACGGCCTGCGCGTGGGCCGCATGCGCATTCCCCTCGGCGTGATCGGGATCATCTACGAGTCGCGACCGAACGTGACCGTCGACGCGGCAGCACTGTGCGTGAAGGCGGGCAACGCGGTGATCCTGCGCGGCGGCAGCGAGGCGATTCGCAGCAACCTCGCGCTGGCCGAGGAGCTGCGCTGCGCGGCGCAGGATACGGGCTTGCCCGAGGCTGCCGTGACGGTCGTCGCGACGACGGATCGCGCGGCGATCGATCACCTCGTGAAGCTCGACAAGCACATCGACCTGATCATTCCGCGCGGCGGCAACGCGCTGATCCAGCGCGTTCTCGACGGCGCGCGCGTGCCCGTGATCAAGCACGACGCCGGCGTGGTGCACGTGTTCCTCGACGCGAGCGCGGATGCCGAGATGGCGCGCGCGATCGCGATCGACTCGAAGATTCGCCAGGTCGCCGTGTGCAACGCACTCGACACACTCTTGTGTCACGAAGCGGCGGCGCCGCGAGTGCTGCCCGTCGTGCTCAAGGCGCTGCACGAAGAAGGCGTCGAGATTCGAGGCTGCGCGCGAACCCGCGAGCTGTTCGCCGAAGCCGTGCGCGCGGGCGAAGCAGACTGGACGACGGAGTACCTCGACAAGATTCTCGCCGTGCGCGTCGTGCGCGATCTCGACGAAGCGATCGCGCTGATCCAGCGCAACGGCACCGAGCACACGGACGTGATCGTCACGAACGACTACGCGAACGCGCAGTCGTTCACGCGCCGCGTGAACTCGTCGACGGTGGGCGTGAACTGTTCCACCGCGTTCAGCGACGGCTACCGCCTCGGCCTCGGCGCCGAGATCGGCATCAGCACCTCGAAGCTCCACGCCTTCGGCCCGATGGGCCTCGAAGAGCTGACCACGCGCAAGTTCGTGCTCTTCGGAGACGGTCAGCTGCGCGAATGACTGCGGGCGCTGATCGCATCGGGATTCTCGGCGGCACCTTCAATCCGATCCATCGAGGGCATCTCCACGCCGCAGAGCTCGTGCTGAAGCGACTCGGCCTCGCGCGCATCGTGTTCGTGCCGGCTGCGGATCCGCCGCTGAAGCGAGATGGCGCGCACACGATCGCACCCGCTGCGCTGCGGCTGGCGTGGGTCGAGGCCGCGCTGCGCGGTCACGCGCACTTCGTCGCGGACGACCTCGAGCTGCGGCGCGCGGGGCCTTCGTACACGGTCGACACGTTGCGCGTGCTCGGCGCGCGTTTCGCGCCCGCGCGGCTCGTGTTCATCGTCGGCGAGGACGCCTTCGCCGAGCTCGATCTCTGGCGAGAGCCGAGCACGCTGCTAAGCCTCGCCGACTTCGCGGTGATGACGCGCCCGCCGGGCCTCGGAAAGCCGCTCCGCAACCTGATTTCCGAGGCGCTCGCCGCGCCGATCGAGTGGGCCGCGGACGGCGAGAGCGGCACGCATCGCACGGCGAGGACGAGCCTCGCGCGCGTCCTGATCGACGCGCTCGACATCTCGGCCACCGACATTCGGCGCCGCATCGGGGCCGGCGAGAGCGTGCGCTACCTCCTGCCCGACACGATTCACGACGCCGTGCTCGCGAGCGGCGCCTACGAAGTGAAGTGATGACGCAAGAAGCCCCTAACAAGACCGAAGCCAAGCTTCCTGATCCTGCGCAGCTCGCGCGGGCGCGCGCGCTCGCGAGCGCCGCCTACGAGAAGCAAGCGGAGGACGTCGTCGCGCTCGACGTGAACGGGCTGACTTCGCTCGCCGACACGTTCCTGATCGCGTCGGGTCGCTCGCGCCAACAGGTGCGCGCGATCGCCGATGGCGTGCAGGAAGCAGCGCGGCGCGATGGCATTCGCTCGCTCGGCGCCGAGGGCGAGACCGAGGGCGTTTGGGCGCTGCTCGACTTCGGGAGCGTGATCTTCCACGTGTTCCTCGAAGACACGCGCAGGCACTACGACCTCGAGCGTTTGTGGGCCGACGCGCCGCGCATGGACGTCGAGCCCGCCGAGCTGAAGCAGCGCAGAGCGAGGTGAGCTCGGTGGCGCGCGGGCCCGTGATGCTGGTGGTGCTGGACGGTTTCGGTCTCGGCGACGGCGGCCCTGCGGACTCGACTGCGCTCGCGCACGCCACGTTCTTAGCGCGCGCGCGCCGCGAGTTCCCGATGTCGAAGCTCGAGACGTCGGGCGAAGCGGTCGGCCTGCCGCCGGGTCAGATGGGCAACTCCGAAGTCGGCCACATGACGCTCGGCGCGGGGCGCATCATCGACATGGACATGACGCGCATCTCGAAGGCGCTCGCGAACGGCGGCGCAGCGCGCGTGCCGGAGATCGCGAGCGCCGTCGCCGCCGCGCGAGCGGGCCGCGGGCGCATTCACTTGTTAGGGCTCGTGAGCGACGGCGGCGTGCACAGCCACCAGGATCACCTCGAAGCGCTGATCGCCTACTGCGCGTCGCAGGCAGTCGCGCCGATCGTGCATGCGTTCCTCGATGGCCGCGACACGCCGCCGCGCTCGGCGGACGGCTACATCGCGCGGCTCGCGCCTCACGTCGCGCGCGCCGGCGGCAAGATCGCGACCGTCATCGGCCGCTACTGGGCGATGGATCGCGACAACCGCTGGGAGCGCGTGCAGCGCGCCTACGACGCGATCGTGCTCGCGCGCGGCAAAGCGGCGCCGGATGCGCTCGCGGCGGTGACGCAGGCGTACGCGAAGGACGTCGGCGACGAGTTCGTGGACGCCACCGTGATCGCGGGGGGCGTGCCGCTCGACGACGGCGACGTCGCGCTCTTCTTCAACTTCCGCGCCGACCGCGCGCGCCAGCTCACCTGCGCGCTCGCGAGCGTTTGCGAGGAGCGCTTCGCGGGGAAGCTCACGCGCGCGCGCGTGCCGAGGCTCGCGCGCTTCGTGTGCCTCAGCGAGTACGACGCGCAGTTCGGACTGCCGGTCGCGTTCACGAGCGAGCAGCCGCGCCAGATTCTGGCGGAGCTGCTCGCGGCGCGCGGCATGTCGCAGCTGCGCATCGCCGAGACCGAGAAGTACGCGCACGTGACGTTCTTCTTCAACTGCGGCCTCGAAGAGCCGTTCCCCGGCGAGGACCGCGTGCTCGTGCCGTCGCCGCGCGACGTGCCCACCTACGACCACAAGCCCGAGATGAGCGCGCAGGTTGTTACGGAGAAGCTGCTCGCCGGCATCGCCGACGAGGACTACGCGTTCATCCTCGTCAACTTCGCGAACCCCGACATGGTCGGGCACACGGGTGTGCTGCCGGCCGCGGTGAAGGCGGTCGAAACGATCGACGCGTGCCTCGAACGCGTCGTCGACGCCGTGCTCGCGCGCGGCGGCGAGGCCCTCATCACCGCGGACCACGGCAACTGCGAGCTGATGGTCGACCCCGTCACCGGCGAGCCGCACACCGCGCACACCACCAACCCCGTGCCGCTCTGGTGGGCAACGCGCAGCGCCGCCGGTCGCAAGCTGCGCGACGGCGGCCTCGCCGACGTCGCGCCCACGCTCTGCGCGCTGCTCGGCATCCCGCAGCCGGCAGAGATGACGGGGCGCAGCCTGATCGTCGGGGTGTAGAGCCGATCCCGGGCGCTGCCGATGGCGAGCAGGGGGCGGCAAGGCGGGGACGGCAGACCGGGGACGTTCCGCAAGAAAGTAAAGCAGGACTTTCTTTACTTACTTGCGGAACGTCCCCGACTGGCGCGTCTCCGATTGGCGCTCAGCGCTTCCATTCCAGCACCCGCACAGTCAGCAGGAGGCCGGCGCCCGCCCGCGAGCGCAGCCGCGAGCCGTGAGGAGCGAGGACGTTCCGCAAGAAAGTAAAGCAAGCCTTCCTTTACTTACTTGCGGAACGTCCCCGCGCAGAGTCGCCGGATCGAATGCCCGCTCGCGCATTGCGTGAACGCGCGTTCACACGGCTCGCAGCGCTTCTTCGCGCTACCTCCCGCGCACCCCGCTCGGTCCCGCGCAGGCCCCCATGCGCGACCTCCTCCGCGAAGCCCTCGATTTTCTCCTGCCGCCGCTCTGCGCCGATTGCGGCGCCCTAACAAGCGGCGAGCCGCTCTGTGCACACTGCGAAGAGCCCGCCTGTGACCCGCTGCCCGCGCCGCCGCGCCCACTCGCCGCGTGGCGGGCGGGCGTCTCGTACGAGGGCCGCGCTGCCGACTGGGTGCAGCGCTTCAAGTACCCGCAGCCCGGCTTTCGCGGCCTCGACCCCGGCGCCGACGCCGTCGCGATCGCGTGGGTCTTGCGCGCTGCACACGCGAGCGGCGCGGCGCCCGACGCGATCGTGCCCATCGCGCTGCACCCACGACGCCTGCGCGAGCGCGGCTTCAGCCCGCCTGGCGTTCTCGCACGCGCAGTCGCTCGCGAAGTCGGCGCGCGCTTCCAGCCGGCGCTGCTCGAGCGCATGCGCGACACGCCGAGCCAGACCGGGCTGAATCGCCGCGACCGCAGACGCAACGTCGCGGACGCCTTCCGCGCGCGCAGTCCCGCGCCGCCGCGCGTGTGGCTCGTCGACGACGTCGTCACGACCGGCGCCACGCTCGCCGCCGCCGCACGCGCACTGCGCCGCGCCGGCTCACGCGAGATCTGCGCGCTCGCCGCCGCCTATCGCCCCCTCGCGCGTTGAACGCTCACGCCCGCGCGGCTACAAACGCGCGCCCCGCACGGAGGAGCCGCGACATGGCCACGATCACCAAGGCGCTCACGCTCAAGCATCAGTCCAACCTGAGCGAGGACGTCGAAGAGGTCTCCTTCGCCGCGGGCGACTCCGTGACCGTGCTGAAGGAGTGGGACGCGCGCTTCCTCGTGAAGAACGACGACGGGAAGCTGTTCAACGTGCCGAAGGATGCGGTGGCGAAGTAGCGGCGACAGAGACAGGCCGCGCGATCTCCGCGGCTACTGCTACTTCGCCCCCACCGCCTCCAGCAGCTTCTCCCTCAGCTTCCCCGGATCCACCGGCTTCTTGAACAGCACCGTCGCGAGGCCGGCGACTTTGCTGCGCTTGATGATGTGGTCCTTGTCGTAGTGGAACGCGGTCATCATCAGCACGGGCAGGCCGGGCCAGCGCTGCTGGATGGTCAGGAACAGCTCGTGGCCGTCCATGTTCGGCATCACGACGTCGGTGAGCACGGCGTCGAACTTCGCGGTCGCGAGCTTGTCGAGCGCTTCGAGGCCGTCGCTCGCCGTCACCACCTCGCAGCCGTCGCGCTCGAGGATCTCTTTCATGCTGCGCGCGATGCCGAGGTCGTCGTCGGCGACGAGCACGCGCAGGCCCGCGAGGCGCGTGTCGCGCGGTGCGCGCGCGTCGCCGCGGCGACCGCGCAGGTCGATCATGCGCGCGGGGCCGATGTACGTGACGGTCTCGTAGGTCTCCTCGCGCGCCATCTGCCCCAAGCGCTCGACGATCTCGGCGATGCGCGCGAGCTCGCGGCGGATCGCGTCGAGGCGCTCCAGCTCGACGGGGCACTCGGCTTCGCCCGCGAGGCGCTCGACGTCGCGCTCCAACAACTCGGCTTGGTTGAGGATCACCGCGAGCGGATTGTTGATCTCGTGCGAGACGCCGATCGCCACCTCACCGAGCGTTGCGAGCTGGTCCTTGCGCAGGATCTCGCGCAGGTCCTTGAGGAACCCGATCGTGCCGTCGTGCTCACCGGAGTCGTCGCGCAGCACGGTGCCTGTGATCGCGACGGGGATGATCTCGCCGCTCTTCGCGAGCAGCCGCGTCTGGAAGTTCGCGACGCTGCCGCCGCCGTCGCGCATCGCCTTCATCACGCGCTTGGCTTCGTCGAGGCTCGGGTACAGCTCGGCAACGCGGTGGCCGCGAATCTCGTCGCCCGAGTAGCCGAGGCTCTTCGCCGCACCGTCGTTGTAGTAGATGACGGTGCCCTTGCGATCGGTCGCGACCACGAGGTCGGGCGACCGCGCGATCAGCTGCAACAGGCGTTCTTGTGTGAGGGCCACGCGGCTCCTCGCCTAATTACTCGCCGCCCAGGGCGCGGAATGACGCGTTCAGCTCGTCCCAGGACTTTGAGGCCACTGTTCGACCTCCGCTCGGCTCCGAGGACTCCGCCTCGCTGCGCGCTTCGCTTGCACTACTCGCCGCCGCGCTCCGCGAGCCAGCGCTCCGCGTCGATCGCGGCCATGCAGCCCGTGCCCGCGGCGGTGACGGCCTGACGATAGGTCGGATCCATCGCGTCGCCGCACGCGAACACGCCCTCGACGTTCGTGCGCGAGGAGCCGCGTTCGACCTTCAGGTAGCCGACGTCGTCCATCTCGAGCACGCCCTTGAAGAGGTCCGTGTTCGGCTTGTGCCCGATCGCCACGAACAGCGCCTCGGTCGCGACCTCGCGGGTCGCGCCCGTTTTCAGGTTCTTCACGCGCACGCCCGTGACGTAGTCGCCGCCGAGCACTTCGTCGACCGCCGAGTCCCAGATGAACTCGATCTTCTCGTTCTTCAGCGCGCGCTCGGCCATGATCTTCGACGCACGCAGCTCATTGCGGCGGTGAATCACCGTGACCTTCGGCGCGGCGTAGCGCGTGAGGAAGAGCGCCTCCTCCATCGCGGTGTCGCCGCCGCCCACGACGGCGATCGGCTTGCCGCGGAACAGTGCGCCGTCGCACGTCGCGCACGCGGACACGCCGCGGTTCATGAAGGTCTGCTCGCTCGGGATGCCGATCCACTTCGCGCTCGCACCGGTCGCGACGATCACCGCATCGGCGAGGAACGCAGCGCTCTCGCTCTCGACGCGGAACGGGCGCGTCGAGAAGTCGATGCGCGTCGCGTCTTCCTGATAAATGCGCGTGCCGAAGCGCTCCGCCTGCTTTTGGAAGCGCTCCATCATCTCCGGGCCCGTAATGCCTTCCTGGAAGCCTGGGTAGTTCTCGACCTCGGTCGTGAGCATCAGCTGCCCGCCGAACTGGAGCCCCGCGAACATCACGGGCTTGAGATCCGCGCGCCCCGCGTAGATCGCCGCCGTGTAGCCCGCGGGCCCGCTGCCGATGATGAGCAGCTTCACGTGCTCCGCAGCGCGCTCCGCCTTCTTCTCCTGGCCGAGCAGTGCGTCGAGCTTGCCCGCGCGCTCGAGCGCGGCGAGATCGTCGAAGCCGCCCACGTGCGTGTCGCCGATGAAGATCTGCGGAACCGTCGTGCGCTGCGCACGCCGCACCATCTCCTCGCCCTTCTCCGGCTCCGCCTCGATGTCGATCTCCGCCCAGGTCTGCCCCTTCTGCGTCAGCAGCGCCTTCGCGCGATCGCAGTACGGGCACCAGCTCTTCGTGTACATGGTGATGTTCGCCATCGCGGTCTCCAACGAAACGGGCTGCGCAAGGTAGGGGCTCGGATGCGCCGCCGCCGCGCGCCGTTTCGGTCACCCTCTTTCCCATCGGCAATAAGCCCGCAAAAAGTGGGACTGCTCGCGCCGGCTGACCGATGACGCAGCTTCACTGCGTCAGAATGACTCCGATGACGAACGCTCCTCCCGAGCAGGTCGGCCGAGGCCGCAAGCGAAGCGCGCAGCAAGCGCCGGAGTCTTCGGAGGCGCTTGCGAAGTAAACAAGGAAGAGCGCGAACCTCGTTGCTTCAAAGCGGCTCGGTGATGGGCAGATCCTCCCAAAGCAGCTGCAAGAACGTCCCGATGAAGAAGCTCAGGAAGCTCATCAGGAGAATGGCCCACGGAAACGCACTCAGCGGCTCGAAGCCGATGATGCGCGGGAGCTCGCCCACGAGTGGCTCGAGCGTGGGGCGGATCGCGTGCAGCGGGGCTTCGTAGAGGCCCCAGTTGCGGGCGGCCATGAGCGGGCCGAGCAGGCTCGTGGCGAGCACGCCGAAGCCCGCGGCTTCGATCAGGCCGAGCAGGAAGATGTCGCGCGCGCGGCGGAAGGCGAGGTGCGGCTCGCCGAGCCGGCGCTGCACTTCGACGAAGAGGTAGAGCAGCGTGGTCGATCCCAATAACAACACGGTGGCCGCGAGGAACACGATCGGCTGGTTCGCGAGGTCCCACACCTCGTCGATGATGAAGACCGGCGCGTAGCCGACGATGATGCCGGCGCCGACGCGCGGCACCGACGTGTAGAAGAGCGTCAGGTCCTTCTTCCACATGAACTGAACGAACAAGAACCACGCCGCCGCTCCCAGCACGAGCGCGACGACGCCGGAGGCGAGCGCGTCGAAGAGCGCCGGCGCCCGCTCGTACTCGAGCGCCGCGCCGATGAACGGGAGTGAGGGGATCAAGAGCGCGATCGAGTAATAAGTCGTGCTGTGGATCGACAGGCGCCTGTCCGCGGTCTCCTCGCCGCGCTTCAGGTACTCCGCGTGGCGGCGCACGACGGCGGCGTGGTGCACGTCGTAGCGGCGCAGGAAGTACGTCTCGAGCTTGCCGAGCAGGCGCGCGCAGTCGCGGTCGAACGGGCGCCGCAGGAACGGCGAGAGATCGCGCCCGCGCGTCGCGCGATGCTTCTCGGTGGCGAGCGCGGCGCGCAGCACCTCCGCATCGCGCTCGGCGAACGGCGAGCGCTCCTCCTCGAAGACGCGGTTTTCGGTGTCGAGACACACGTCCTCGAGCCAGCGGTGATAGGCGCGCTCAGCGGCGCCGAGCAGCTGGCCGTCGATGCGCTCTGCGTCGCCGCTCGCGAGCGCGGCGAAGAAGCCCACGTCCGTGGGATCCGCGCTCGCCTCCGCGCGCACCTCGCCGCGCACGTACTTCGGGACGAACTCGGGGCGCACGCGCGAATCCACCAGCGCGAGCAGCGCGTGCAGATGCAGCCGGCGCAGATGCAGCGCCGCGACGCGCAGGCGCGGCGTCTCGGCGAGCTCCTTGTCCGCGAGAAAGCGCAGCGCGATCGCCGAAAACACCGCGATGTCCTCGCACGCGCGCAGATGCGCCGCCGCGTTCGTGCCCGCCGCGAGGCGCGCGAGCACGTTCTCGAGCGTGGCGGGCAACGCGGCGAGGAGGCGCGTCATCAGCTCCTCGGCGTCGCGGCGGCTCGCCTGCGCAGACAGGCGGCGCGGGTTCGACCAGAGATCGTCGAGGCGCAGATACAGCTCGGCGGGATCGTGCCGCGCGGCGTGGAACGAGAACGTCTCGGGGAACACGCTCTGGAAGCCGTCGCCCACATCGCGCTCGAAGCGGACCTCGCGCGCGTGGAAGGCGTAGGTGAAGCGGTAGCTCGCCTTCAGGCGCTCGATGCGCAGCTCGAGCCGCGGAATCGGCGGCGGCGCGCTCGCTGCGACGGGTGCGGGAGTCGCCGCGGACATCGCGCCCTACAGCACTGCGCGCTTCGGGTTCTCGCCCGAGTCGTAATAAGTCTCGACGCGCTGCGCGAGCTCCTTCACGCGCGCGGGCAGGCGGCCCGAGAGGGGCCAGCGCGCGCCCGCGACGCGCATGCGCTCGCGCAGCAGCTGCGCGTCGGGGTAGTCCTCGCGCGCGAGCGAGTCGTCGACCGTGAGCCAGTGGTCGATCGCGGTGAGCGTGCGATTCGTGCGCTCGCGCAGCTCGCCCATGCCGGGGGCCACGATCTGCTTCTCGCGCAGCTGCTGCGAGAGCTTGCCGAGCTCGCCTTGCGCACTCGCGAGCTTCGGACGCAGCGCGCCGTCCGCGTGGTTCGCGAGCCCCTCGACGATCTCGTCGAAGCGCAGCCGCAGCGGCTCGTGCGAAATCTCGCGCGCGAGAATCACCTCGCCGATCGCCTCGCCGCCCGGCCCCTTCAGCGCGTGCAGCTTCACACGCAGGCGCACGCCGTCGCCGACGGGGAGGTCGATGTCGCAGTGCCCGACCTCCGTGTCGCCGCGCATGCACGTGACCGCGTCGGAGAAGCGCTCATAAACCTCCGGGTCAGTGAGGTCGCGCATCGTCTTTCCGCGCGGGTCCCCCGTCATCCCGAAGAACGCGCGCGCGGGCTTGTTCACCGCGCGTACGAAACCTTTCGCGTCGAGCGCCACGGCGCCCGTATCGAGCTGGTCCATCACGCCTTCGAGGAACACGTTCGCGCCGCGCAGATCCCCTAACAGGCGCTCGTTCTCGCAGGTGAGCGCGTGGTGATCCGCCGCGCGCCGCACGATCTGCTTCAGGTGATCGGGCTCCCACGGCTTCGTGATGTAGGCGTAGACGTGGCCGTCGTTGATCGCGCGGATGATCGCGTTCATGTCCGCGAAGCCGGTGAGGATGATCCGCTGCGTCGCGGGCGAGCGCTTGAACACGCGCGCCAGGAACTCGACGCCAGTCATCTCGGGCATGCGCTGGTCCGAGATCACGACGGCGACTGGCGCGTGCTTGTCGAGCAGCGCGAGCGCTTCGTTCGCGGACGTCGAGGTGAACACCTCGTAGTCGTCCTCGAACGTGAAGGTCATGGTTTCGAGGATGGCCTCCTCATCGTCGACGATGAGAAGGCGCGGACGAGTCTTGGCCATGGCGAGTTCAACCTAGCCCGGGGGTTGGTTGGCGTGAGGGGGCGCTGGAGTCGTTAGGCGCACCGAGGTTGGCGCTTCTCCATGTTTACTTCGCATCGGGCTCGAAGACTCGCCCGCTGCTGCGCGCTTCGCCGACGCGCACCGATGCATACAGGTTCCCTCAGGCTCGGGGGCGCGTCGGCGAATCCTCCCGGTTGACTTCGCTCGCTTGCCGCTCGCTGCGCGCTTCGCTTGCGGCCTCGGCCGACCTGCGTGGGACTAGCGTTCGTCATCGAGGTCGCTCTTCGTTAGGGGCGGCGCGTCAAGGCGTGTTTGCAGTACCGCGATTCTGATGAGTTCGGGAGATCGAGGCTCAGAAGCGCGTTGCGGCGATCAGCTTGTTGAGGTCGCGGTGGAGGTCGCCTTCCCAGGCGTCGACGAGCTCCTCGCCGAGCGAGCGGCCCTTCGCGAGCTGGGCGTGGAGCGGGTCGAGCAGGACGCGCTCGTCGGGATGCGGGCCGTCGCCGTGGCCGATGCGGCGCAGGCCCTCGCTCGCGATCGCGGCGAGCTCGCGCGCGAGGGGGAGCACGGGCTGGCCCGCGGCGCTCGCGGCGAGGCCGCGGCGCGCGACATCTTCGAGCGCGGCTTCGCGTTCCGCGAACGACCAGTCCTTTGCGAGATCGAAGGCGGCATCGAGTGCGGTGTCGTCGTAGAGCAGGCCCTTCCACAGCGCGGGCAGCGCGCTGAGGAACGGCACGCAGTCCGCGCCGCGCACTTCGATGATGCGCTTGAGGCGCACTTCGTGGAACAGCGTGGTGAGGTGCAGATCCCAGTCCGCGGCGGTAGGGCGGTGGCCCTCGAAGCCGCGCGCGAGGAACTGGCGGAACGTGCTCGTGTGCGCCGGGAGCGACACGCCGTCGCGCACGATGAAGAACATCGGGACGTCGAGCGCCCAACGGGCGTAGCGCTCGTAGCCGAAGCCGTCCTCGAACACGAACGGGAGCAGGCCGCAGCGATCGGGGTCGGTGTGGCGCCAGATGTGCTCGCGGCGCGTGATGAAGCCCGAAGGCTTGCCGAGATAGAGAGATGAGTTCGCGAACATCGCGGAGACGATGGGCGTGACCGCCATCGCGGCGCGCAGCTTGCGCACCATGTCGGCCTCGCTCGCGAAGTCCATGTTCGCCTGCACCGTCGCGGTGAGGTGCATCATGTGCAGCGCGAGCTCGCCGCGCGTCGGCAGATACGTGCGCATCAGGCCGTAGCGCGTCTTCGGCATGCGCGGGATCTCGGAGAGATCGTGTACCGGGTGGTGCGCGAGCGAGGTCCAGGTGATGCCGAGCGGCGCGGAGAGGCGCTTCACGAGCTCTAAGTGCGCGCGAATCTCACGGTCGGTCTCGAAGATCGTGCGCAGCGGAGCGCCCGAGAGCTCGAACTGGCCGCCCGGCTCGAGCGTGATCGAGGCGCCGTTCTTCTTGAGCGCGATCAGCTTCCCGTTGTCGAAGCCGCGCTCCCAGCCGTCGGCCTGCGCGATCGCCTCGAGCAGCGCCGCGATGCCGTTCGCGCCCTCGTACGGGACGGGCTTCCCGCCCGCGGTGAAGCCGATCTTCTCGTGCTCGGTGCCCACGCGGAAGCGCTCGCGGGGCTTCTCGCCGCTGGCGAGGAAGGCGATCAGGTCCGCGAGGGACTCGACCGGAGTGGGGGCTGTGTCGAGCTGTCCACTCACGAGGTTCTCCGGGGCGCGCTGAAGGGGCCGCGATGCCGCGAGCCGGGGGGAGGTTTCTGCGTTGCCGGGTGAGTGCCAGTGACGCGCGCTACGGCGTCGCGGCTTCTGCCAGGAACTTTTCGAGGAAATCGCCGAGCGCGGCCCGAATCTCGTGGTCCGCGCCGAACGGGAAGGACTTGCACGGCCCCTCGGCCTTCCCCTGATGGAAGGGGCCCACCAACGTGACTTCGCCGCGCGACTTCACGACCACGATCGCGCGGTGCCGGCCGCGCGTGAGGTCGAACTCGACCGAGCGCAGGTGCTTGTCGTCCGTGCGAGTCTCGCCGAGCCGCACCGCGAGCTGCGGCGCACCCGCCTGCGTGGCGGCCGCCGTGAACGCATCGAGCGCCTCGGCGACCTCGACGCGCAGCGCGCCTGCCCGTCGCCACGCCTGCGTGATCGCATCCGCATGCTCAGCCTCGCGCGCACCGAGCGCCGAGCCGAGCTGCGCCATGCGCTGTGCGAGGGGAGACGTGCTCATAGGGGGAGCCGGAACGTGGCACAGCCGAGCGGGCCCGGGCTAGGGGGTGATTAGGGAGCCCGGGCGGTGCGAGATCGTCAGGGCGGGGTCTGACCCCAGCCCGCGATTCCGCGTTACAGCGCCTCGTTCGTCGGGATGCGGAACGGCGTCGGGCCGATCAGCGCGAGCAGCTCGTTGCGCGCCTTCGTGAACTCGCCCATGCGGCCGGGACCGATCGGGTCGCCTTGCGGGATTCGCACGGTCGCCGGGTTCACTTGCTTCTTGTTGAGCGTGAACTCGAAGTGAAGGTGCGGGCCGGTCGAGAGGCCGGTCGAGCCGACGAAGCCGATCACCTGCTTCTGCCGCACGCGGTCGCCGACGCGCAGGCGTTTCGCGAAGCCCGAGAGGTGCCCGTAGCGCGTCTCGTAACCGGCGCGGTGGCGAACCGTGACGGTGTTGCCCAGGCCGCCGTTCCGGCCCACGAACACCACCGTGCCGTCCGACACGCTCCACACCGGCGTGCCGTGCGCCGCGGCGTAATCGACGCCGAGGTGCGGGCGGCGAATGCCGAGCACGGGGTGCAGGCGGCTCGCGGCGTACTGCGAGCTGATGCGCCGATAGTTCAGCGGCGCCTGCAGGAACTGGCGCTGCGCCGCGCTTCCGTCGGGTCGGTAGTAGCCGCCCTTCGCCGGGTTCGTCTCGAAGTAGATCGCGGTGAAGTCGTCGTCGCGGTTCGAGAAGCGCGCTGCGAGGATGCGGCCGGGCCCGAGGTAGACGGGGCCAGACTTCGTCTCGTAGAAGCGGCGCTCGTAGACGGCGTTGAACTCGTCGCCGGGCTGCGCCTTCGAGAAGTCCACGTCCCAGGCGAAGATCTCGGCGAAGTCGTGCGCGAGCTCGCCGCTCTCGCCGAGCGCGACCACCGACTGGTAGAGGTTGTTCGTGATCACGCCCGCGAGCTGCGCGCGCTGGACCACCACCTTCGGCTCGTGCTTCTGCGCGACGAGATCCTCGCCCTGGCGCTTCAGCGTGTACGCCTCGATCGGCGAGCGCGTGTAGGCGAACTCGATCAGCTCGCCCGCCGGCGAGAGCGATGCGCGGAAAGCGTCGCCGACCTTCGCGTAACGGAAGTTGAACACGGGCGACATCGCGTCGACGATCTGATCGATCACGCCGCCGTCGATGCCGGCCTTGCGCAGCGCGTGACCGAGCGTTTGGCGCCGTGCGAGCGCTCCCTCGACGACCGTGAGCGCAGGCTCGACCGGCTTCGCGGGCGGCGCCGCGACCTTGGGAGCTTCGGGCTCCGCCTTCGCGACGACCGAGAGCTCGGTGGGGGCAATCGGGGTGCTGGCCGGCTCTCGCGCTTCGAGGCGCGCGAGCGCGGCGACGGCGAAGAAGATCGCGAGTGCGAGCGCGCCGCCGGTCGCGAGCTCGTGGGCGCGCGCGCGGGCGTCGGCTTGCAGCGTTCGCAGCTTCATCGGGCCTCCGGCAAGTCGCGAACCCCGTCCCCCCCGAGACACAGTTCGCACGTCTTCCGTTCCGTTTGCCACCGCTCTCATCGGCAGCTTGGGTGATCCCCTTAGTGATTCGCGTGCAGCGGAAGGTGCTAAATACACGCCGCTCGTGAGGTTGTTCGTGCGCTCCGTCACCAAACGCCGTTGGAGCCGCGAATTCGAGGCCGCCCGCCGGCGCTCCCTGCGGAGACTTGGAGTGTGTGCCCTGGCCGCGTGCCTGGTGGCTTGCGCAACGACGCCCGAGCCACCGACGAAGCGCGGCGCCACGCCGGACTTTCCTTCGCTCGATGGCGACTTGGGCAGCGTCGCTGCCGCTCTGTTGACGCGCGCGATTTCCTTCGACACGACCAACCCGCCCGGCAACGAACGCGCACTCGCGGAGTACCTCGCGCGCGTGCTCCAGCGCGAGGGCATCGAGGCGCGCGTGATCCCGCTGCCCGCGCCGAACAGCCAGCGCGCCGCGCTTTGGGCGCGCGTGCCCGGCCGCGGCGAGCGCGCGCCGCTGTTGCTGCTCTCGCACCTCGACGTCGTCGCCGCGACCGAAGCGAGCTGGGCGGTGGATCCGTTCGCAGGCGTCGAAGGCGGCGGCTACGTCGTCGGCCGCGGCGCGCTCGACGCAAAGGGCGTCACCGTGTCGCACCTGCTCACGCTCGTGGAGCTCGCGCGCGCGAAGCGGCCGCTCGCGCGCGACGTGATCCTGCTCGCGACGCCCGACGAAGAGACCGGCGGCGCCGGCGGCGCGGGCCTCGTCGCGCGGGGCAATCCCGAGTTGTTACGGGGCGCGGCGTACTTGCTCACCGAGGGCGCGGGCATCCTGCCCGGCGAGAACGGCGACCGCGACGTGTGGGGCGTCGCGTTCACCGAGAAGACGCCGTGTTGGGTGCGGCTCACGGCGCGCGGCGTGCCGGGCCACGGCTCGACCGCGAGCGACACCGCCGCGGGTCAGCACCTCGTGCGCGCGCTCGGGCGAGTGCTCGACATGAAGCACGAGCTGCGCGTCACACCCGAGGTGGCGCAGATGTTCGCGCGCATGGCGCCGCTCGCGCCGAAGGCCGAGCAGCGCCAGTGGCGCGAGCTGCGCGGCGCGCTCGCGCTGCACCCGCAGTTCCGCGAGCGCTTCCTCTCCGATCCCGGCCGCCGCGCGCTCGTGCAGAACACCACGTCGATCACGCAGCTCGCGGGCAGCGACGCGCCGAACGTCGTGCCCGCCGAAGCCAGCGCCACCGTCGACGCGCGCCTCCTCCCCGGCGAGAGCTGCGCGGAGTTCGTGAGCGAGATGGCGAGCGCCATCGACGACCCCACGGTCGAGCTCGCCGTGCTGCTCGAGTTCCCCTCAGTCGCTTCGCCGACGCAGACTCCCCTCATGACTGCGATCGAGCGAGTCGCCGAGCGCAGTAAGCCCGGCGGCACCGTGGTGCCGCGCGTGATCGCCGGCTTCACCGACGCGCACTACTTCCGCTCGCTAGGCATCACCGCCTACGGCTTCGTCCCGCGCCGGCTCCGCCTCCAAGACTCGCTCGGAATCCACGGGCCGAACGAGCGCGTGTCGCTGGAGAACCTGGCGCTGAGCGTGCGGAAGACGGTGGAGATCTTGCGGGAGCTGGAGCGGGTGGAGGAGGAGTAGGAGCTACTCGCTCCGCAGCTCCTGGATCCCCCGGTGCACCACCTCGAACAGCGGCTCGACGTCGCTCGCTTCGAGGCACGAGAACGCGATGCGCAGGTCCGTCGGCGAGGTGCTGATCAGGCCCGTCTGGTGCTTGTCGAGCAGGTGGATGCGCAGCTTCTCGCTGTCGACCCCTTTGAGCTTGATGCACATGAAGTACCCGCTGTTGAACGGGTACACGCTCCAGCTCTCGCGGAAGCGCGGCGCGTTCGCGACTTCGTACACCTTGGTCGCGCGCTCCCGTAACAGCTCGCACTTCTCTTTGCGCTCGGCGTCGAGCGAGCTCGAGGCGAGCGCCTTCTCGACGAGCGACTGCGAGAGCATCGGGCTGTTCGACATCGCGCCGCGAATGGCGCCTTTGGTCTTCGCCTCGAGCGCGTCGAGCACGGCCTGCGCGCCTTCGCTCTTGCCCGGGCCGTAGGTGATGAAGCCGCAGCGCAGGCCCCACACGAACAGCTCCTTGGTCGCGCCGTCGAGCTTGATCGCGAGCAGGTTCGGGTGCGCGTTCGCGATCTTCCCGAACAGCGACTCGGTCATCGACTCGCCGCCGAGGTGGAAGAACAGGCCGAAGTACGCGTCGTCGGTGACGACCACGAGCTTCGTGCCGCGCTGCGCCTGCGCGACGAGCGCTCTCGCGATGGCGTCACCCTCCGCGGGCGTGGGCATGTAGCCGGTCGGATTGTTAGGGAAGTTCAGGATCACGAGCAGCTTCTCGCGGCCATCGGCGTGCTTCGCGAGCGCCTCGGCGAAGCCGGCGGAGTTGAAGCCGCCGCCCTCGTAGAACGGGAACGTCACGCACTTCGCGCCGAGCCGGACTTCGTAGGTGAGGCGGTAGTTGCCCCAGAGCTGGTCCGGCAGAAGGATCAGGTCGCCCGGCGCGACGAACAGGTCGCCCACGAGCGCGAGGCCATGTGTTAGGGCGCTCGTCACGATCGGCAGGCCCACGTTCTTCCCGCGCTGCGACGGATTCTCCGCGAGCTGCTTCTCGCGCCAGCGCTCGCGCAGCGCCTGCTTGCCCGAGGCCGGCGCGTAGTTGTAGGCCTCGTCGGGCGACACACCGGTCAGGTGCTTCTGCATCGACGGCAAGTACATGGGCGCCTTGCCCTCGGTCGCGATGCCGATCGTCGCGTTGAAGCGCGTGCCCTTCACCTTCGCCTCGGCGCCCTGCGTGAGGATGCCTTTCGGGAAGTAGAGGCGGCGGCCGAGCGGCGAGAGCATCGCGAGGATCTCGGGCGCGGCGGCGCCGATCTTCTCGTTCAGCTCCTTGGCCAGCGGGTTCAGCACTTCGTTCGCAGGAGCGGACATGACGGGCCTTTCGTGGCGAGAGGAAAACGGCGGCGCAAGCTAGCCGAGCGATTCTGGCAAGCGCGGCTGCGACGCCGCGCCGAAGTGCTCGCTGCCGATCGGCTGCGCGAGGTCTGCGCGCGAGAACTGTGTCAGCCCCGCACGGTCTCTCAGGGATCAGTGTGCGCGGCGGCGCGCCCAGAGTCCGGCGAGGGAAGCCGCGGCTCCCAGAGCGAACGTCGACGGCTCAGGCACGAACTGGTTGTCGACGATGTTCGCGCTCACGGAGTGCAGCGTGTAGCCGGCGGGGAGGTCGAACACGGGGCCCGTCGTGGGGAACTGGACGGTCGCGCTGAAGTCCGCGTCGCCGAGCGAAGCCACATCCGTACGGTCGTTCGCATCGGCTGGCGTGCCGCCGACCGACGCCGCCGACCTTGCCCCGGCGATCGCGAAGACGTGAACGCTGAGCGCCTGGTTGACGGGGAGCATCAGGAACTGGCTCTTCACCGCCGCGTGAACCTGCGCGCCCCCCTGGTAGAGACTGAGGAAAAGGCCGTCCACGGTCTCGGTTACGACACCGTTCTGCTGGCGGCGGATGATCTCGCCGTACCCCACATCGATCCCGTTGATCTCGATCTGAAAGAAGAAATCGGCGTTCGAGCTCGAACTCGAAGTGAGCGGACCGTTCAGGTCGAAGAACGACGTGAGCGTCGATAACAGGCCCGAGATTTGAAGGTTGAGCGCCGCCAGCACCGGTGCCGTGGAACCCGCCGGCCCGAGCACGACGAAGTCGTCATAGGTCCACTCGGCAAACGCCTGCGCACTACGAACGACCGTTGTCGGCTGTTTAACAAAAAAGCCGAAGGTCGAGCTCTGGGCGTCCAGCCGCATCACGCCGGGCCCGGAACTCGCCGACGCGGCCTCCTGGACCTCCAGCTCGCCGACGGAGGAGCTGGGCGGGCTGCAGCTCGACGTGGCGGAGAAGTTCGACGTGTCCTGCACGGTCGGACCGTTGCATCCGACGCCGGCCAGAAACAAAGGCGTGGCGCCCGCCGCCGAGGCGAGCAGCGCCGCGGTCGCCAGGGTCACGAGGCTTGCTCGACACCGCATTGAGCCGATCCTCCAGCGCCCTCGGTAGTGGTCGCGCGAGGCTCGTGGTGGCACGATAATTTTTGGCGATCGCGCAAGAAACCCCTACTGCCTATCTCGCGCACTGCGCGGGTACATTTGAGACGATGCGTCCGAGCTCGAGGAGACCCAATGACGCCGCGATGCCTGTTTCCCGTGCTCGCTTTCTTGCTGTTCACGTCGCTGGGGGCGCCGGCATCGAGTCAGGCGCCCGCCACGGGCGAGTCGTGGGAGGTCACCTCGTGGAACATGGCCTGCACCGGCCCCGACGCGATGAGCGGGCGCGGCGAGATCACACGCACGCCGAACAGCTACGCGGGCGCGATCACGATGGACTCGGAGTACGGCGCGATGAAGATCCAGCTGAGCGGGAAGCTGTTAGGCGAGTGCACGCTGCCGAAGTAGGGCGTCTCAGATCTTCCGCACCACGTCCGGGAAGGTCTTCCACACGGGCACGCCGCAGAAGTGGTCGCCCTCGGTGCAGCGCGGCGAGACGAGACCGCTGCGCACGCTGCACGGCGGGCCGACGTGACGCGTCAGCTCGGGATGCACCGCGGCCACCTGCGCGATCTCGTCCATCGAGGCGTCGAAGATCTCGCGCTGCGCGTTGAAGCACGTGCGCATCGTCCACTTGTGCAGCAGGTGCAGCAGCGAGCCGCTCTCTTCGAAGCGCACCGCGAGCGCGTTCGGCAGCACGTAGAGCGCGAGCTGCGGCGAGACGCCGAGCGCGACGAGCTGCGCGCGCGCGTGCCACTGCGCCTCGACCGTCTCGCGGAAGACGGCACGCGAGGCGGGATCGCTCGCGATCAGGCCCGGCTCGATCACGTCGACTCGCGCGGACACGACGCGCGAGAGCAGTGGACGCGAGCCGGGCACCATGCGGTGGCGCTGGTCCTGCGAGTCCGCCGTGTGCGAGAGCTTCTTGCGGAACGTGTAGTGCGCGTGATTCAGCGCGCGCATCAGCGGGCTGTGCACGCCCACGTTCAGCGTGTCGAGGCGATACTTGTTACGGGCGGGATCGAGCACCAGCGCGAGCGCTTCCGCGTCGGCGAGATCGGGCCGGCCGAGCACGTTGCGCACCGCGCTCGCGACGGACGCCGGCCCGTTCACGCCGTAGTCGACGAGCCGCGCGCTGCGGCCGTTCAGCGATTTGTCGAACGCCTCGATCCAGACGGGGTCGACCGGCCGCGTCTCGACGCGGCTCTCGGGCAGCTCGGCTTCCGCGAGCTCACCCTCGCCGATCTCGTCGAAGAAGCCCGGATCGAACGCGCGCACGGCGGCGACCATCTTGCCGACGACGTCCCGCGCTTCCTCGGGCACGTCGCTCGCGAGGGCCATGCGCTGCAGGCGATGCAGCGTGATGCCCGAGACCGTGTAGACGAGCGCGGTGTGGCAGGCGAGCGGGATCACGTAGCGCGCCGTCTCGATCGACTTCTTCTCGGCCTCGCGCCGCACGCTGCGCCCGAACGCCTTGTTCTGGCGCTGCTTCAGCCGCCAAAGCTCGGTGAGGATCTCCATCACGACGGGCTTCAGGCGCTCCGTCAGCTCGCGGTAAGCGCGCCAAGCATCCGCGACGCTGCGCTCGTAGATCGCGCGCGCCTCGCCCGCGAGCGCCGGCGGAACGTGCGCGCGGATCTCGTCGAGGCGCACGTAGCGCTGGCTCTGCTGCTCGCTGTTGTAGAACGGGAAGGAGTGCAGCAGCGACCACACCAGCTGGCGCGACACGCCCTCGAGCCCGAACTCGAACGTCGCGTGCTGGAAGACGGTGTGGTGCCCGCCCTGATAAGTGAGCGCGCCGATGCGCCCGCGCTGCTCGGGCGTGATCTCGTCGGCGCCGATCACGCGGGGGGAGTAACAAGTGCGCGCCGCGGCGATCGCGTCGTCGTAGGGCGCGTCGAACCAGTTGCGCAGGCGCACCTGTGCGCCGCCATCGAGCACCGCGTCCTGCGTGCTGTGCGCCCCTGCCGCCACGGCTTCCCCCTGAGCGGGCGAAACTTCGCACCGGCTCGCCCGCCGCACCATCGCGAAATGCTCCGCACGTTCACGCGCGGCGAGTAAGCTGGGGCCATGGCAGGCTGGATCTGGGTCGCGGGTGGTCTCCTTCTACTCGGGGCCGAGGCGCTCACGCCGGGCGGCTTCTTCATCATGTTCTTCGGCTTCGGCGCGATTGTGACGGGCGCCGCCGCGGCGAGCGGCCTCGTGACCGGCGTCTCCGCCCAGTGGCTGCTCTTCACCGTGTCGTCGATCGCGGGCCTGCTGCTGTTCCGCGGCAAGCTACTCGCGCGGATGTCGCCGACGGGCCCAGGGCCGCAGGTCGACACGATGGTGGGGGAGATCGGGCGAACTCTCGAGGACATCGCGCCGCGCGCCGTCGGTCGCGTCTCGCTGCGCGGCACGTCCTGGGAAGCCCGCAACGAGAGCGATGCGCCCCTCGCGGCGAACCAACGCTGCCGCGTGGTGCGCGTGTCGGGTCTTCAGCTCGGCGTCGTCCCCGAGTCCTGACTTCTGATTTCCGGTTCCCGCGGCGCGCGCCCTTCGGCCCGCGTGGCAGAAGGAGAGTGCATGGAAGGCGGATTCGTGATCGTCGTGCTGTTCGCGATCATCGCGCTGATCGTGATCGCGAAGTCTGCGGTCGTGGTGCCGCAGCAGAGCGCTTACGTCGTCGAGCGCCTCGGCCGTTTCAGCGGAATCCTCGACGCGGGCTTCCACATCCTGCTGCCCTTCGTCGACGTGATCCGCTATCGGCACTCGCTGAAGGAAAACGCCGTCGACATTCCCGCGCAGGTCTGCATCACGCGCGACAACGTCCAGGTCGGCGTCGACGGCGTGCTCTATCTGAAGGTGCTGAACCCTGAGCGCGCGTCGTACGGAATTCAGGACTACCTGTTCGCGATCGCGCAGCTGGCGCAGACGACCCTGCGCTCGGAGGTCGGCAAGATCGATCTCGACCGCACGTTCGAGGAGCGCACCAACATCAACACCGCGCTGGTGACCGAGCTCGACAAGGCGAGCGAGCCGTGGGGCGTGAAGGTGCTGCGCTACGAGATCAAGAACATCACGCCGCCCTCGGACGTGCTCGCCGCGATGGAGAAGCAGATGCGCGCCGAGCGCGAGAAGCGCGCGGTGATTCTCACCTCCGAAGGCCAGCGCGACGCCGCGATCAACAACGCCGAGGGCGAGAAGCAGCAGACGATCAAGGCCTCCGAAGCGCGCAAGCAGCAGCAGATCAACGAGGCCGAAGGCGAGGCGTCGGCGATTCTCGCGGTGGCAACCGCGACGGCGGCGGGAATTCGCAGTGTCGCCGAAGCGAGCCAAGCTGCGGGCGGGCGCGAGGCGATCCAGCTGCGCGTTGCAGAGCAGTACATCGGGGAGTTCGGCAAGGTGATCAACCAGGCGAACACGATCATCCTGCCCGCAAACCTCTCCGACGTGGCCTCGATGATCACGACCGCGATGTCGCTGATCGGGCAGCAGCCGAAGCCGCCGGCGCAGAGCTAGGCGCGCGGAGATCGACGTTCGGGACCGCGCGCGGATCGTCGAAGAGCGTCGTTTCGTGCCAGGCCCGAAATGGGCGCTCGCATTCGCCACTCGCTGAATCGCGACACCCAGTTGCGTTTCGGCTGCACCTGGCAACGTGAGCGCGCGAGAATCGCGCCGCACCGAGGCGCTAGCGCTGCGAGTTGCGCACGCGCGTGCGACCGGCATGCCGCTTGCGCAAAGCGGGTGCCGGGCGCGAGCGCCCAGCAGGTAGCGGCTCGGGAGTGGCGGCGGTGGTGCACGAGATCTGGGTGGCGGCGAGCGACGAGCAGGCGCGGGCGACCCTCGCGCGCATGCTCCCTGCGCCCGCGCACGCGGGGCCGCCCCAGCTCGAGGCGTTCCCGTCGTCGCCGGCGCCAGCGGCCGTCGTGCTGCACGTGCCGGCCGCGGAGGCGCGCGCCGCCGTGCACTTCGCGCAGCTTGCGGGCGCTCAGCATCCGCGCGCGCAGCTGCTGCTCGCCGCCGATCCCGAGCTCGATCCGATCTGGCTGAGCACTGCATTCGCTGGCCTGCGCGCGACTCGTCTCGCGTGGCCTCCCGATGCTCACGCACTGCAAGCTGCGCTGCGGCGCGCGCTCGCCGGCGCCGCGGCGAGCTCGGCCGCGCGGCGCCAGCGCGACGTGCTCGTCGCGCGCATGACGCGCACGCTCGGCGACCTCGCGCTGCCCGAGCTCGATCGCGCCGCCTCGGGGCACCTCACGATCACCGGTGAGCGCGGCACGGGGAAGCTACTGCTCGCGCGCACGCTGCATGCGGTGTGGAACGAGGCCGACGACACCCGCGCCGGCTTCGTGCTGCTCGCCGGCGACGCGACCGCGACATCCGCTCAGCTCGAAGCGCAGCTCGCCGAAGCTGCCTCGCGCGCGGGGCGCCTCGCGATCTGCGTCGCCGAGCCGGCCGCGTTCGCGTCGCCGCTGCAGCGCGAGCTCGCGAGCTGGGTCGAGCTCGGTCCGCCGAGTGCCGCGCTCTCGCCACTCGACCTGTTGTGGATCTTCGTGCGCACGGAAGCGCTCGGCGCACTGGCGCCCCTCGACGGCGCGCTCGCGGACGCGTGCGAAGCGCCCGCGCTGCGCATTCCGCCGCTGCGCGAGCGCGCGGGAGCCGCTGTGCGCATCGCGGAGGAGTGGTTGCGGGAGTCGGGCGCCGCGCCGCGCGCGCTCGCCGAGAGCGCGCGTGCCGCGATCGCACGCGACCCGTGGCCCGGCAATGTGCGCGAGCTCGAAGCCGCGCTGCGCCGCGCCGTGCTCGCGCCAGGCAGCGAGCCGCTCGAGGCCGACGCGTTCGGGCTCCCGAGCGCAGGCGCCCCAGCGCCGGGCGACGACGTCGCAGCGGCGGCCGAGATCGCCTCCCACGTGCGCGAGTTCACGAGCGTGAGCGACGAGCTCGAGGCCGCGCGCGGCTCCGAGGCGAACGCGCGCGCGGAGTCGGCTGCGCGCCGTGGGCTCGGAGCGGTGTTCGACGCGCATGGGATCGAGGACGCGAGCGCAGGCGCGGGGTCAACCCCTGAGAAGTCGAGCCCAGAGGAGAGCGCTAGCCCGATCTCTCTCGAGCCCGATTCACCTCCAGCGGGGCCCGACCCGCTCGCATCACGCGAGCCCGTCGCCGCGGAGCGCGTCGAGATCGAGCGCGCCGCGCGCAGCGAGGCGCTGCGTGTGCTCGCGCGCGCTGCAGCGCTCGAGCTCGCGGCAGCGCTCCCGGTGTTGCGCGCGCGCGACGAGCCGAGCGCGGCGCGCCTGGCCCGCCGGCTCGCGCGGCTCGAGGAGTTCGCGCAGCTCGAGGCCGTGCCCAGCGACCGCAGCGCGGTCGCGCCGCTGCTCGGCACGCTGCTCGAAGAGCGTCAGCGCGAGCTGCGCGCGAAGCGGATCCTCGCACTGCGCGGCCTCGAAGACGCGCTGCCGCCCGCACGCGGGAGCGAAGCCGCGCTGCGCTTCGCGCTCGGCGCGCTGTTCGACGCGCTGCTCGAAGCCACGCCAGATCGCGCGAGCCTCTACCTCGCCGCGAGCGCGCGCGAGGGCAGCGTCGAGGTGCTGCTGCGCGCGAGCGGCGCGAGCGCGCTGCCCGAGAACGCGCTCGACGTGCTGCTCGCGCGCGACGTGCTCACGCGGCTCGGCGCCGAGCTGCAGTGCAGCGAGGCCGAGGGCGGGCAGCGCGACGTGCGGGTGGCGCTGGCGAGCTGTTAGGGCTCAACGCAGCTTCCCAAAACACCCCCGCACCTCCCTCACGAACGCCTCCGGCTGCTCGAACGCCGCGAAGTGCCCGCCCTTCTCCAGCTCGTTGAAGTGCACGAGCTTCGGGAAGCGCTTCTCCGCCCAGCGGCGTGAGGTGCGGAAGATCTCCTTCGGGAAGATCGAGCAGCCCACCGGGATCGTGACGGGGTCCATCGGCGGCGTGCGGAAGCTCTCCCAGTACAGGCGCGCCGAAGAAGCAGCGTTCGCGGGCAGCCAGTAGAGCATCACGTTGTCGAGCAACTCGTCGCGCGTGAGCACGTTCTCCGGGTGCCCGTCGCAGTCGGTCCACGACCAGAACTTCTCGACGATCCACGCGGCTTGACCCGCGGGCGAATCTGTTAGGCCGTAGCCCACGGTTTGCGGGCGCGTGCTCTGCTCCTTCGAGTAGCCCGAGTCCCAGTCGTTGTAGTGCTGCATGCCGGCGAGCGCGGACTTCTCCTTGTCCGTGAGGTCCGCCATCGTCGCGGGGTCCGGCGGCGCGATCGGCATGTTGAGGTGGATGCCGAGGCAGTTCTGCGGGTCCTGGATGCCGATGCAAGTCGTCACCATCGCACCCCAGTCGCCGCCCTGCGCCGCGTAGCGCGCGTAGCCGAGCCGCGGCATCAGCACGGACCAGGCGCGCGCGATGCGCTGCACGTTCCAGCCGTTCCTCGCGGGCTTGCCCGAGAAGCCGTAGCCGGGCAGCGACGGCGCCACGACGTGGAAGGCGTCGCGCGCGTCGCCGCCGAATGCGGTCGGGTTCGTGAGCGGCTCGATCACTTTGTGGAACTCGACGATCGAGCCTGGCCAGCCGTGGGTGATCACGAGCGGCATGGCGTTCGCGTGGGGCGAGCGCACGTGCAGGAAGTGGATGTCGACGCCGTCGATCTGGGTCTTGAACTGTGGGAAGCGGTTCAGCCGCGCCTCGCGCGCCCGCCAGTCGTACTTCTCGGCCCAATAGGCGCAGAGATCCTGCACGTACGCGAGCGGGATGCCCTGCGACCAATCGTCGACGCACTCGCGCTCGGGAAAGCGCGTCGCCCGCAGGCGGCGGCGTAGGTCATCCAGCTGTTCGTCGGTCGCGGCGATGCGGAAGGGCTCGATGCGGTCGGACATGTGGGCCTCCAGGCGTGCTCGCCCACGCTGGCACTCCCGGTTGAGCGCGCGCAATCGCGCTGAGCGAGTGGTCTGCGGCTCGGCCGAAACTCCGGGAAACGCCAAGGGGCTGCCCCCTTGCTGGCGGCTCCGAGAAGGCCGCTGCTAGGGTGCCCGGCCGAAAGGCCTTCCGATTGGTTCTTCGCAACTGGCCCAGTCAGCCCGCGTCTAGTTCCCCTCGAACGCGCCTTTCCCGCGCGAGCGCAGTCGCGCAGCACGCGGTCAAACCAAGCGAGGGGTTTCGCCTGCCCGGATTGTCCGGCTCCGAGCCCACGCAGGTCGCTCCCACCTATTAGGGTGGCGCGGCAGAGGAAACGAGTTCTTGGCAAAGAAGCTCTACGTAGGAAACATCCCCTTCACCACCACCGAGGCAGATCTCCGCGCGATGTTCGAGACGCACGGAGCCGTCACGTCCGTGAAAGTCATTACGGATCGTGAGACGGGCCGCTCGCGCGGCTTCGCGTTCGTCGAGATGGACGACGCGACTGCGGCGCAGAACGCGATTCGCGCGCTCGACGGCTCCCAAATGGGTGGCCGCAGCCTGCGCGTGAACGAAGCGCAGGATCGCCGCGAAGGCGGCGGTGGCGGTGGCGGAGGCCGCGGCGGCTACGGCGGCGGCGGCGGCCGCGGTGGCTACGGCGGCGGCGGTGGCGGCGGCTACGGCGGCGGCGGTGGTGGTGGCCGCGGCGGTTACGGCGGCGGCGGCGGTGGTTACGGCGGTGGCCGGGACCGCGACCGCGACCGCTACTAGACCGGGCGATTCGGCCAGCTGTTAGGCCCGCGCGGGCCGCGACACGCACACGCGGTTGCGGCCCGCGCTCTTCGCCTCTTCCGTGGCGCGCAGCGCGCGCGCTACGAGCACTTCGCTCGCCTCGAGCAGAGGCCCCGTACTCGCGACGCCCGCGCTCACGCTGAGCGTGACCTCCGAGCCGCCCCAGACCGGGAAGCTCGCACCTTCGACGCGCAGGCGGATGCGCTCCGCGACGACGCTCGCCGCTTCGGCGTGGCAGCCGAGCAGCGCCACGACGAACGCGTCGACTCCCCAGCGTCCGGTCCAGTCCGCCGGCCGCACGGTGTCGTGCACCATGCGCGCCACACGCGCGAGCGCTTCATCGAAAGCGGCGGGGCCGACGCGCCCGGCGAGGAGCTTCGCGTGATCCACATCGACGAGGATCAGCGCGAGCGGCAGCCCCGCGGAGTGGGAGCGGGTCACGGCGTCCTCGAGCGCACGCTGCGAGGCCGCGCGGGTGGCGAGGCCCGTGAGCCCGTCGAGCTGCGCGCCGCGGCGCAGGTGACGCTGCGAGCGCACCAGATCGTCCTCTGCCCGCGCTCTGATCGCCGCCCGCTCATAGCCGAGCAGCAGCACGGCGCACGCTTCGGCGAACGGCTCGAGCGCCGCGCGCAGGCTCGGCGCGTCGGCGCCAGCAGGCGCGAGCAGCACGATCTCGCCGAGTGACTCGCCAAGCGCTTCGAGCGCGAGCACGATGCCGCCGTCGAGCGCGGGCTCGCGCGCGAGCTCTTCACCGCGAACCTGGAGCTCGCTCGCGCCGCCGCAGGCCGCGAGCACGCGCAGGGCGCCTCCGCCGCGTGCTGTCGGAACGCGCTCCGCGACGACGCCGCCGCTGCACTGCGCGAGCGCGACCACTTCCTCGAGCACGCTCCCGACCGCCTCGTGCTTCGCGCGCGCGGGCCCAGCCGCGAGCTCGCCGAGCGCGCGCACGGCGACTCGCAGCGCATCGCGCTCGAGGTCCGCGGCAGAAAGCACACTCGGCATTGCGCACTCATCGGCGCGCGCGAGCGAGGCCCTAAGCGTCGCGCGTCTCGTGGGGCGCTGGGCGGTGGCCGAAGCCGGCGAGTAGCAGCAAGTCGTAGGCAATCTTGAGCACGCCGCCGGTCGCGAGCGCCCACTGGAACGCGCCCGCCGCGAGCATGGGGCCGGCAATCAGCGCGCTCGGCGCGCCGCCGAACGCGCGCGGCACGTTGGTCACGCTCGCAGCCGCAGCGCGTTCGCCCTCGGGCACGACCGACATCACGTAGGCCTGCCGCGCCGGCACGTCCATCTGCGAGAGGCTCGCGCGCAGCCACAAACACGCGATCGCGAGCGGGAGCGTCGGCATGAAGCCGAGCGCGATCATGAAGCAGTTGGCCGGGATGTGCGTGTAGACCATCGTGCGAATCAGCCCGATGCGGCGCGCGACGAGGGGAGCGGCGAGCTGCGAAGCCGCGCTCAGGCCCGAGGCGACGCTCATCGCGAGGGCCACCTGCGCCACGCTCGCGTCGTGGCGCGCGATCAGCCATGCGATCACGAGCGTGCGCACGCTGAAGCCACCGCCGAACGAGTCGAGCGTGAACAGCGCGGAGAGCTTGAGCACGACGCCGCGCGACTCGCGCAGGGGCTGCGCGGGGGTGCGCTCACCGGCGCGCGCGCGTCCCACACGCAGTGGCGCGTAGAGCGCAGCGAGTAGCGCGCCGCACGCGGCGTACGCAATGAGCGCGAGCTGCGCGTCGCCATGCGCGCCGGCGCCAGCTTGCGCGAGGAGCCCGGCTGCCTGGCTGCCGAGCATCATGCCCAGAGCGCCCGCGACGTTGTAGTAGGCGAAACGCGAGGCGCGGCCCTCGGCGTCGCCGGTCTCGGCGAGCAGCGCCTGCTCGATCGGCAGAAACAGCGAGAGGTCCGAATCGCCGGGATTGAACGTGCCGACGAAGACGATCGCGAGCAGCCAGAGCGGGCTCGGTGCGAACGCCATGCCCACGCCTGTCAGGGCGAGCAGGGCGCACGAGGCGACGAGCAAGCTGCGCGCGGCTAAGCGGTGCGCGACGAGCCCGGCCGCGAGCGTCGCGAGCGCGGAGCCGAGCAGCGCGGCGAAGGTGAGCGTGCCGAGCTCGCCAGCGCGGCCGGCGTCGACGAGCCAGCGCGAGACGAGGATCACCAGAGCGCCGTCGGCGAGGCCGCGCAGCCCGCGCGCGAAGATGAGCCGCGCCGAGTCGCTCACGGTCGCGGCTGCGCTGCGTAGAAGCGCTGCAGCGAGACGAGCGCAGCGGCCGAGAGCACGTGCCACAGCGCGTGGCCCTGGAGCCAGCTCTCGGGATCGCACCAAGCGCGCGTCACGTCGGCGAGCGAGAACGCGCTCGCAGCGGCGAGGAGCGCGAGAGCGGCCCAATAACTTGCATACGAAGCGGACGCGTCACGCCTCCGGAACAGCGCGAGCTCCTGCGCGACCGAGCCGAGGATCAGCACGAACACCGTCGCCTGAATCGGCACGCCCGCGTAGAAGAGCGGCGGCACGCACGCGCTGGCGGCGACCGTGCCCGCGAGCCACGCCGCGCGTTCGCGCTGCGGCGCGATCCAGCCGAGCCGCACGGCATTGCGCGCGAGCACGAGGAAGCAGAACACGAACATCCCGACGAAGTCGAAGAACTGCAGCAGCCACGTGTAGGAGGCGTGGTAGGCGAACGAGAACGCGCCCACCGCGAGACTCGCCGGTGCGAAGTGCGCGAGGTCGCCGCTCGAGCTCGTTCGTGCGAGGCGCCACATCGCGAGCGCGCCCAACAAGTACGCGACGTTGGACCAGGCTTCGGCCGGGTTCACGATCCACGCGCACGCCTCCCGCTCGCACCAGTCCACGTTCGGCGGCGTGAAGCCGCTCCACGGGCAGCCGGGCGGAAGCGCAGGCGCGAGGCGCATGCGCGGAGCCTACGCGAGCGCGTCGGGCGCGGTCGTTCTGTTAGGCAGCGGTGCGGGTGAGGCGCTCGCGGTAGAAGCGCGGCGGTGCGAACGCGAGCAGCGTGCACGACGCCATGGTCGTTCCCGAGACCGTCGTCGCGATGAGCACGAGCGGTTCTTGCAGCGGCGTCAGGTCCGAGGCGATCGCCGCGGCGTTCGCGAGCGCGCCGGCGACGACCGCGCAGCCGATTCCCGTGAAGAGCTGAAAGCGGTTGTGGACGATGCGATCGCCGAGCCCGAGGGCGAGTTGGCGGTGAAGCCTGCGCGCGGTGAGGCCGGCCTCGAGCGCGCCCCATCCGTAAGCGATCGCGGCGAGCGTCATCTGCCAGAAGGTCGGCGCCTGGCCACGCTCCGGCGTGCACAGCGCGGACTGCGCCACGAATGCGGCGACGAGAACGAGCGCGAGCGTCTTTGCCCACGCGGCCTCGGGGCGGAACACGCGCTGAACGAACACCGCGAACAGCGCGAAGCCGGCGCTCACGCACGCGTTGCCGAGCCAGTCGAGCGCGGGGCTGCCGCTGAGCGGGCCGACGATCCGCAGCGGGTATCCGATGGCGACGGCCAGCAACAACGAGAAACCGAGCAGCCGCTCCGGCAGCTCGCGGGTGCGGCGAGCGAGCGTGAGCAGTCGGATCGCGACGATCCATCCCACGAGCGTTTGAAACGCTACCGCGAGCAGGGCACCCACCATGCGCAGCCCAATCGGTCGCCGGGCGGACGATCTTGAGCGGCTCGTCTCGGTCAGCACGCGCGGAGGCCCCGGAGGCACATCCGTCGCGCCCGGGCCGGCGCCGCCCTGGCGCGCGGGACGCCTAGCTCCCGGTCGCCGCTGCGTCGAAGCTCGCGAGCGCACCGCGCGCCATCTCCGCGTAGCGCGCCAGCGGAAAGTTCTCGCGCGCGAGGCCGGTGTGCCCGAGCGCGGCGATCAGAGCGCCGCGCGCGACATCCCGGTTCCAGCCGAGGGCCGAACTGTGCGCAGCGATCTCGCGCCCGAGCCGCGAGCGCGAGACGCCGAAGGAGCGCGCGGCGCGCACGAGGTCGAGGATCGGGAAGCCCGAGACACGCGACGTATCCCAATCGATCAGCACGAAGCGGCGCGAGAAGGGCGCAGCGGAAGGCGCGCCCAACACGTTGCCGGCCCACAGGTCGCCGTGCATGACGACGTGGCGCGGGCGCCAGGCGGCGGCCGCGATGCGCGCTCGCGCGGCGCGCGCGCCCGCACGAATCTCGTCGCCTAGCGCAGGCTCGCTCTCCGCGTAGGCAAGCGCCTCTCCGTAGCAGCTCCGCGCTGATTCATCGGCCGCGCCCGCCGCGCGCCGCGCCACCTCGCGCAGCCACGCGAGTAGCGCACCCGCAAGCCAGCGCCGCTCGGCGCGCGCAGCAAGGCCGTGGCCCAGCACGCGCGCCTGCGGCATCAGCGCCCAGGTTCGACCCGCGTGCTCGCCCTCGGCGCGCGCAGTCACGACGACGCGCCCGAGCTCCTCGCCGAGCGCCGCGCGCGCCGCACGCCCGCGCTCGCAGCCGCGCGCGATCAGCCGCGGCGCGATCTCGGGCGCGTACAGCACAACGCCGATCGCCTCACCTCGCGCCCCACGCGCCGCAAGCTTCAGCGTTTCATCCGCGACGCCCTTGTGCTCCGCGAACGCCGCGAGCGAGACGCGCTCGCCGAGCGCCCGCGCAAGCTGCTCTTCGAGCGCAGCAATCAGCGCAGGCGAGATCTGCTGGAGCGACATCGAGCGCAGCGTATCCCGCTTCCGCGTTCACTTCGCTCGGCCTTGCCTCGCTGCGCGCTTCGCTTGCGGGCTTTTCCGAGCGAAGTGAATGCGAGAGCAGCGACGCGAAGCCGAGCGAAGCAAACGCGATAGCCTCGCGCGCCCCGCGATGAGGAGCGCGCCATTTCGCAGACGCAGAGCCAGGCTTCGCTCGCGAGCCTCTTCGCGGTCGTGATCGTCGATCTGATCGGCTTCGGCATCGTGATGCCGATCCTACCGTTCTGGGCGAGCGAGCTCGGCGCGAGCTCGACGACCTACGGGCTCATCCTCTCGTCGTACGCCGCAGCGCAGTTCGTCTGCTCGCCGCTCTGGGGCGCGCTCTCGGATCGCATCGGGCGCCGCCGCGTGCTGCTGATGACCGTCGCGGGCACTGCGGGAGCGCTCGCGCTGCTGGCCTTCGCCGAAGCGATCTGGCTCGTGTTCGCGGCGCGCATCCTCGCGGGCGCCTTCGCCGGCAACATCGGCGTCGCGTCCGCCTACATCACGGACCTGACACCTCCCGAGCAGCGCACGGGGAAGCTCGCGCTGATCGGGCTGTGCTTCGCAGTAGGTTTCTCGATCGGGCCTGCGCTCGCCTGGCCGCTCGCGTCGCTCGGCCCGCACGCGCCGCTCTGGTTCGCGGCAGGGCTCGCGGCGCTCAACTGGATCGCGGCGTTCGCGTTCCTGCGCGAGCCGCCGCGCGCCGAGGCCGCCGCGGCGAGCGGCGAGTCGCTTCGCTTCGGTGCGCTCGCGGACCCGCGCGTGCGCACGCTCGCGCTCGCGAACCTCGCGTTCTCGCTCGCGGTGACGCAGCTCGAGTCGATGTTCCCGCTCTTCATGAAGGACGAGTTCGCGTACACCGAGCGCGAGTTCGTTCCGCTCCTGCTCGCGATGGCCCTCGTGATGGGCGTCGTGCAGGGCGGCATGCGCCGCATCGTGCCCCGCGTTGGCGAAGCGCGACTCGCGCTGCTCGGGTGCGCCGCGTTGGCGCTCGTGTTCGCGGCGATTCCGATGATGCCGACCGTCGGCGTGCTCTTGCTGCCGCTCGCACTCTCGGCGATCGGCCGCGCCCTTGCGCAGCCGAGCATGCTCGGGCTCGTCTCGGTCGCGGCGACGCCGGAGTCGCGCGGTCAGGTGATGGGCACGTTCCAGTCGATGGCGTCGCTGGCGCGCGTGGTCGGGCCCACCGCCGCGGGCGCGCTCTACGCCGCGAACACCGCGCTTCCGTTCTGGCTCGCGGGAGCGCTCTGTGCCGGCCTCCTGCTCGTGCCTTGGCGTGGTCTCGCCCGCGACTTGGCGACGTCGCGCGCGACCTAACAGCTGAGCGCGCGAGATTTCCTCCCAGCGCGGTTTCTCGCCGTCGTAGCATTCGCGGCGTGGCCGCCTCGGTAGCCCCGCTTCGCATCGGCATCCTCGGCGCGGCGAACATCGCGCCGCTCGCACTCATCGCGCCGGCGCGCGAGGTCGCCGGCGCCGAGGTGCTCGCGGTCGCCGCGCGCGACGCCGAGCGGGCGCGCCGCTTCGCCGCGCGCCACGGCATCTCGCGCGTGCACAAGAGCTACGCCGCGCTGCTCGCGGATCCCGACGTCGACGCGGTCTACAACCCGTTGCCGAACTCGCATCACGGCCTCTGGACGCTGCGCGCGCTCGCGGCCGGGAAGCACGTGCTGTGCGAGAAGCCGTTCGCGGCAAATGCGGAGGAGGCGCAGCGCGTGGCCGACGCCGCGCGCACTTCGGGCCGCGTCGTGATGGAGGCGTTTCACTGGCGCTACCACCCGCTCGCGGCGCGGCTCCTCGAGATCGTGCGCAGCGGCGAGCTGGGTGAGGTGACGCGCGCCCGGGCTTCGCTGTGCGCGCCGCTCATCAGGCCGGGCGACATCCGCTACCGCGCGGACCTCGCCGGCGGCGCGATGATGGACATGGGCTGTTACACGGTGTCGGTCGTGCGCGCGCTCGCGGGCGAGGAGCCGCGCGTCGTCTCCGCGCGCGCGAAGCGCTCGTCGCAGCGAGTCGACCGCGCGATGGAGGCGGAGCTCGCGTTTCCGAGCGGAGCGACGGGCCACGTCGTGTGCTCGATGCTGTCGTGGCGCTTGTTAGGCGTCTCGGCGCGGGTGACTGGCACGCGCGGAACGCTGCACGTCACGAACCCGATCGCGCCGCAGCTCTTTCATCGCGTGACGGTGACGAGCGACGGCAAGAAGCGGCGTGAGCAGGTGAAGGACGGCACGAGCTACGGCCACCAGCTCGCCGCCTTCGTGAGCGCGGTGCGCGAGGGCGCGCCGTTCCCGACGACAGCGGATGACGCGGTCAGGAACATGGCGGTGATCGACGCCGTGTATCGCGCCGCAGGAATGGAGCCGCGCAAGCCCGCTGCGGAGTGACTAGAACCCATCTCGCGCGCCGGGCTCGGTCCGTAATTCCGAGATGGGTTCTACGGCGCGAAGCTCGGCGCTGGGACCGCGTCGGCCTGAGGCACGCCCGGGTGAAGGGGCGCGGCTTCGAGCTCGGGCTCGAGGCTCGGCGGCTTCGGCGCGATCGCCTGGTAGCGCGCCTCTTCGAAGTCGCGCGGCAGGATCTCGCTGAGAAAGCGCGCACTCTCGGAGCGCTGCTCCGGCGCGTCGCCCCACGCGCTCGCAAAGAACGCGCGCAGCGCGAGCGTCGTGATCATGATCTGGCGCCCGGGAGCGAGCGCCTTCGCCGGGGCGTCACGCGCGCACGGGAGCGCGACATCGCTCGCAGCGGCGATGCCTTGCTCTGCGCCGCCAAGCCCCGCGAACGGATTCTCGCCGCGCCGCAGCTTCAGGTTGCGCGAAAGCGCCCAGCAGCCGAGGCGATCGGGGTTGTCGAGCAGGCGCATCGCGCCGTCTGCCATCGACGCGAAGCCGGCGTGCGAGCCGCCCGCGAGCGTGAGCAGCGCGCCGCCGTGCACGAGCTTTTCGGGGAGCGGCGCGGCGTTCGCGGAGTAGTCGACGATCACGTCGGCGTCGCCCGCGATCATCAGGAAGGGAATGCGCGCACTCTCGAAGGAGCGCGGCGTGAACTGCGCGCTCGGCCCCGCGATCGAGACCGCGGCGACGATGCGCGGATCGCGCAGCGTGGGATGGAACGCAGCGGCGGTCGAGGTGAATCCGCCGAGCGAGAGGCCCGCGGCGCCGATGCGGCGCACGTCGACCGAGCCGCCGAAGCCCGGCTCGCTCGCGGCCCACTCGCTCGCCGCGTCGATCAAGAACGCGACGTCGCCCGGTTGGTTCGCGGCGTCGGAGATGTTCGGTCCGCCGGGCGCCCGGAAGTTCGTGGCGGGATAGTCCGCCGCGATCACGAGGGTGCCGTCGCTCGCGAGATCGCGCGCGTATCGCTCCGCTTCGGCGCGCATCGACATGAAGCCGTGGCTGTAGACGACGAGCGGGCGAGCGCCGGGCGCGTTCAGCGGGTAGTAGAGCGTCGTTTCGAGCGTGCGGGTCGCAGCGCCCGGGAAGTCGCCGTGCGCGGGCGTCGGGCGCGTGTCGTCGACGAGCGTGCGATCCGATGTCGCCACTTCGTACGGCCCGGGCGCGAGGCGCGCCGCGCTGGCGCTGACCGAGGACGGCTGAGCGGGCGCGCGCTTCGCCCAATACACGTAGACGCCGACGGCGAGCAGAGTGATTAGGGCGAGCAAAAACCTTACGACGCGCATGCCGTCTCCTGCACCACTACTCCGCGACCGCTTCCTCTGGGGATTTCTTCGGCGGCGCCACGAACGTGAAGCGCTCGACCTCACACGCCGCGCGCTGGGCCACGCGGTCGAGCTTGCGCGTCGTCTTGGCGGCGGCGTCGACGCACGCGACGATCTCGGGCGCGGCCGGCTCCGCGAGCGCGCCCAGCGCCGCGATCACGGCGCGAGCGTTCAGGTGCGGGGTCTGCAGCAGCGCCTGCGGGTGCGCGTCTTGCCACTCAGGATCGGACCAGAAGCCGCCGCCTTCGAGCTTCCAGAGCGGCTCGATCCCGCCGGCGCGCACGAGTAGCTCCGTGCCGTCGAGGGTGCGCAGAGCGAGCCACAGCGAGAGACCGTCGGCGGTACCGAGATACAGCTCACCGCCGCCCATGGAGTGGCGCACGTAGTCCCACGACGCGACGCCGGTTTCCCAGCGCAGCCGCACGAGATGAATCTCGGCGTGCAGCACGGCCTTGCAGCCGAGGCGCGCGAGCGCAGCGCGCTGCGCGCTCTCGACTCCCGCTCGTTTGGCCGGCATCGCGCGCCCCGTGAGCGTGTCGTAGATGCCGCCGGCCTCCCGCTCCGCCGCTGCGCGTGCCTCTGCGACACGCGCGCTCGGCACGGTCTCGAAGCCGGCGTGAGCGAGCTTGTGAGCCAGGAACTGCTCGATCCAGGCCGCGCGGCTCTCCCACTCGAGGATCTCGAGGTCGCTCTCCAGCGGCGTGAGGCAGATGCGACTCACGGTGTCGATGAGATCGCTCGGTCCAACGCGGAACCCTTCGCGCGAGAGATCGGGCTCCGCCTCCGCGCTGCCAGCCGTCACGACAGCGAGCGCGAGGCCGAGGAACACTGTCATGGGGCTGAGCCGCATGAAGCGAGCGTAAGCGGAGCTTGACCAGCTTGCCTCGCCGAATACAAGATTGGGCATGCGAACGGCGCTTGCTGCTGCGCTCACCCTCGTGCTGCCCGTCGCCGCGGCTGCGGCTCCCCACGATCCGTTCACGGTGCCCGCTGCGCAGGTGACGTCGCGCATCCGCAGCGTTGCAATCTGCCCGCCCCGCAACAGCTCGCCGCACGAGCTACCGACGCCGGTCACCGGCCGGCACGCGACCAAGCTCGCGAGCGAGTTCGAACGCGCGAACGTGCGCGTCGTGGGCCTCGGCATTTGCGCGCGCGCCTGGATCGAGGCGGCGGCGCTGTTAGGGGGGATCTACGACCCGATCACCGGCAAGCCGGACCCTGCGAAGTGGAAGCTCGCGCGCGAGCACACCCTGCGCGAGCTCACGCGCGAGCATCAGATCGATGGAGTCGTCGACTGGGGTTACTACGAAGCGCCCGTCTTCGACCTCTCCGACGCCGGGCCGTGGTGGACGGTCGCGGGCGAGCCGCTCTCAATCGGCGCCAAGAAGCTGAGGGTGTACGAGCTGGGCATCGGCGCGAATCGCGTGGTCGGGCTGTGGGCGTGGCTCGCGGTCTCCGACCGCAGCGACGCCACGCTCTATCGCGAGACCGCGACGATCGCTTGGAGCGAGCTGCGCCTCGGTGCGCGCACCGAGAGGCGCGGAGTTCCGGCGCTCACCTCGCCCGAGCGTGATGCCGGCATCAAGAACCTGCTCGAGCACTTCGTGCGCGCGTACCGCAACGCGGACATGCCGGCGGCGCGCGAGGCGGCCGCGGCGTACACGGAAGAGCCGAAGTGATCGCGCGCGGCGCGTGGGTCGCGCTCGCGTTGCTACTCGCGGGCTGTCTTCCGAGCGTGCCGCCGATGCTCGAGCCCCTGCGCGGAAAGCCCACGCAGGCGAGCGAAGAAGCCGGCATTTGGGACCAAGCCGAGCGCTTCGAGCGCGAGCTCGCGAAGTCGAAGGCGGTGATTCGCGACGAAGTGCTCGCCGCGTACCTGGATGGCGTCACCGCACGCGTCTACGCGCATCTCGATCCGCCTAGAGGCATCACGCCGCGCGTCGTGGTCGTGCGACAGCCGCTGATCAACGCCTCGGCGACACCGAACGGCGTCGTCCTGCTCCACACCGGGATCCTCGCGCGCATCGGGAACGAGGCCGAGCTGGCGACGCTGCTCGGCCACGAGCTGGCGCACTTCGTCCGCCGTCACTCCATCCGGGAACGTCAGGCACGCCGCGCGACGGAGCAGAGCGCGCGGCTGAAGAACGCGCTCTCGCTCGGGCTGCTCGAGAGCCCGGCCGGCCTGGAAGACGAGATCGCGCGCCAGGTCAGCGGCTACTCGCAACAGCTCGAGCTCGAGGCGGATCGGCTCGGGTTCGAGGCGATGGCGGCGGCCGGTTACGACGAGCGCGCCTCCGTGCGCTTGTTCGAGGTGGTGCTGCTCGACGAGGAATCCCCCGACATCGAGGATCCGTACTACTACGCCGATCACCCATCGATGGCAGCGCGCGCCGCGCACTACCGGGAGCTGATCGCGCACGCACGCGACGCCGGCGGCGAGCTGGGGCCGGAGCGTTACGAAGCGGCGGTGCTCCGCGTGCTGCCGCAGAACGTGCGCGATGACCTCGCGCTTGCGCGCGTGCGCTCCGCGCGCCGCGGCATCGACCGCTTGCTCGCCGCGCCCAAGGCTTCGAGCGAGGCGCACTTCCTGCTCGGCGAGTGGCACCGCCTGACTGGCCGCGGTGCGCGCGCCGGGGAGGAGGCCGATAGCGCCTACGCGCGCGCGGTGGAGGTCGACGCGAACGACGCGCAGGCGTGGCGCGCGCTCGGCCTCGTGCAGCGCGAGCGCGGGCGCCGAGAGCAGGCGATCGCGTCGCTCGAGCGCGCGCTCACCCTCGATCCTGGCGCGCTCGACCGCCCGATTCTGGAGGCGTACGTGCGCGAGCTGCGCAAGCAAGCTGCGGCACAGTCCTCCAAACCGAGCGCGCCGTAACGCGCAGCTCGCCTACGATGCGCGGCGAGGCGGACTGCTGGAACCTCTCGCGAACGCAACCGAGAACGCGGCGACGCCGCCGGAGGCGCGATGAAGGATCTCACCGACAAGGTGGCAGTTGTTACGGGCGGAGCGAGCGGGGTCGGGCTCGGCATCGCGAAGGCGCTCGCGCGCGCGGGCGTGAAGGTCGCCCTGCTCGATCTCGAGGAGCGCGCGCTCGCGCCGGCCGAAGCCTCGGTGCGCGACATCGGCGGCGACGTGGTCGGCATCCCCGCCGACGTGTCGAGCCGCTACTCGCTCGACGCCGCTGCGCAGCGCGTGATCGAGAACTACGGGCGCGTCGACATCCTGTGCAACAACGCCGGCGTGGTCGTGCTCGGCGCGCTCGCCGAAGCGAGCGCCGAAGACTGGCGCTGGGTGATGGGCGTGAACCTGATGGGCGCCGTGAACGGCGTCGCCGCGTTCCTGCCGCACATCCGCGCACAGGGCGGCGGGCACATCGTGAACACCGCGTCGACGCAGGGCCTCTCTGCCGCGCCCGGCCTCGGCGTCTACACCGCGAGCAAGTACGCCGTCGTCGCGTATTCCGAAACGCTGCGCCTGGAGCTCGCGCCGGAGCACGTCGGCGTCTCGGTGGTGTGCCCCGGCGTCGTGAACACGAAGATCCTCGAAGCCGCGCGCAATCGGCCCGCCGAGCTCGCGAGCGGCGCGAGCGCACCGCCCACCGCCATGCTCGACGTGCTGAAGCCGGCCGTCGCGCAGGGCCTCGATCCCGCGCGCGTCGGCGAGCTCGTGCTGCGCGGCATTCGCGAAGACGCCGCCTACATCGTCACGCACGCAGACACGCGCGGCGCGTTCACGGCGCGCGCCAAGGCGATCGAAGAAGCCTACGACGCGCTCGCGCGCAGCTGACTACGCGCGCAGCTCGGCGACGACGAGGCGATACCCGAGGTCGAGCGCGTCCAGGCCGAACAGCGCGCCGTGGCGCGCTTCCCACGCGCCGGAGTCGAGGTCGAAGCGAAGGCGCTCGAGGCCGGTAGCAATCTCGGTCTGCGAGATCTTCGCGAAGCTGGATATCGCGGAGCGCACGTTCGCGTCGAGGTAAGCGCCCGGGCGCCGCCAGTACGCGCCGAGGAAGCCGTCGATGCAGTCGTGGGGAACCGGCACGGCGCTCACGCAGACCGGCCCGAGCGCGCGCTCGAAGTCGGCGAGCGTCGGGAAGATTTCGTGGTCGATCTCGCGAATGCCGGGGAAGTACTCGCCGAGCCAGAACGACGCGAGGTGAAAGTGCGTGAGGATCACGACGCGCTTCTTTGCGATGCGGCGCATCTCGGCGAGCCCACGCACGCGATCGGGCCAATGATGGATCGTGAGCACCGCGAGCGACGCATCCACGCACGCGTCCGCGGGCAAAGTTGTAGACGTCGCTCGCGAGCGAGGCGACGGTCTTCGCGGTTCCCAGCAGCGTGATCGCGAGCGTGCCCATCGAGAGCGCCGCCGCGGTCACCGAAGCGGCGATGCTGATCGCGTTCAGCGTCGTCTTCGCGGCGAACACGATTCGGAACGTGCGCAGGTCCGTCACCTTCTTCTGCTGCACCTGCCACTCGGTCGTCGCCGCCTTGATCGCCACGCCGCACTGCGCCTCGGCGATCTGCCTGCAGACCGTGTTGAAGGTCTTTACGCGCTCTTCGCCGTCGCGTGGGCTGTCCGGCGGCTTCGCGGCGAGCTCGGCGTCGAAGGCCTTGATCGCCTTGTGGATCTCGCCGCGCGACTTGTTCAGCGCCTCGAACGCCGCAGCCGCGACCTTTTGTAGGACGAGCTTGTCCTTGGCCACCGCCTTCGCGAGCTCCGGTGGCGCGTTCGCGATGACGACTCGCGCGAGCATCGGCGGCACGACGAGGTGTTTCACGGCGAGGCCCTTCGCGAAATCCACCTGTGCGATCTCGAGGTCGGCCATGGAGCTCCCTCCGCGCTCGCGAACTCCGCGGTGCCCGCGTGCACGAGCGATTCGCAGCATGGCATACCGTGATTGCCGTGCGGAGGAATCCAGGTGAGCTCTCTCTTCGGACTGGCAGGCAGAAGCGCGCTCGTGGTCGGCGGCGGCCAGGGCATTGGGCGCGCGACGGGGCTGCTCCTCGCGCGGCTTGGGGCGCAGGTCGCCCTGCTGGATGCCGAGCGCGAGCGGGCGGAGCGCGTGGCAGCGGAGGCACGCGCTTTCGGCGTACGCGCTGCGGCCGTGGTTGGGGACGTGACGCGCGCGGACGATGCGGCGCCCTGCGTCGGCGAAGCGCGCACGGCGCTCGGCGGGCTCGACATCGCGGTGAACATCGTCGGCTCCGCCTCGTGGGGCACGCTGCTCGAGATGGACGACGCCACCTGGGAGCGCGACTTCGCGGTGAACCTGAAGCACCACTGGTACGTCGCGCGCGCCGTCGCGCGCGGCTTCATCGCCGCGAAGCAGCCGGGCGCGCTGTGCGTGGTCGGCTCGGTGAGCGGGATGTTCTCCGCCGCGAACCACGGCGCATACGGCGCCGCGAAGGCGGGCCTGCACGCATTCGTGCGCACTGCGGCGGAGGAGTGGTGGCCGCACGGCATTCGCGTGAACGCGGTAGTGCCGGGAACCGTGCGCACGCCGCGCATCGAGGCGGCTTGGGCGAGCGGCGCGGTGCGCACGCCCGCCGCCGAGGACCAAGCGCGCATGGCGATGCCGCACGACATCGCGAACGCGGCGGTGTTCTTGGTGAGCGATCTCGCGCGACTTGTTACGGGCCAGACGCTCGTCGTGGACGGCGGGCAGACGACGCGGTTTCCGTTCGAGTTCGCGTGACGCGTTCGCGCAACACCGGACGCGGCGAGCCGCGCCGGGTTCGCGCTATCTCGCTGCTCTCGCCCGAGGTCCGCGCATGAAGCTCGATCTGCTCTACGAAGTCGACGCGCCGAAGCCGTGGGGGAAGCCGCATCCGTGGGGGCAGCGCGAGCGCGAGCGGCGCGCCTATCACGAAGCGATCGAGCAGATCAAGCTCGCCGACAAGCTCGGCTTCCACACGATCTGGGCGGTGGAGCACCACTTTCGCGAGGGCCGCTCGCACTGCCCCGCGCCCGAGGTGTTGTTAGGGGCGCTCTCGCAGATCACGGAACGCATCCGGCTCGGCTTCGGCGTGACGCTCACGCCGTTCGGCTTCACGCACCCGGCGCGCATCGCCGAGAAGGTCGCGACGCTCGACATCCTCTCGCGTGGCCGCGCCGAGTGGGGCACGGGCCGCTCGACGCCGATGGAGCAGACCGCGTTCCACGTCGATCGCGAGAAATCGCGCGATCAGTGGAAGGAGGCGATCGAGATCGTGTGCGGCATGTGGCGCGAGGAACGCTTCTCGTGGGACTCACCCACGTTCAAGTTCCCGGAGCGCGTCGTCACGCCGAAGCCGTATCAGGATCCGCATCCGCCGTGCTGGATGGCGGCGACGAGCGACGGCTCGTGCGAGGTCGCCGGCGAGAACGCGCTTGGCATGCTCTCGTTCGCGATCATGCAGCCGCTCGAGCGCATGGCGCAGCAGATCGAGGGCTACCGCAAGGCGCAGCTGCGCGCGAAGCCGCTGACTGACGTGGCCACGAACAAGGTCGCGGCCTACACGCTCGTGCACTGCGCGGACACGATGGCGCAGGCCGAGGCGAACGAGATCTGGAAGAGCGTCGCCTGGTGGTACCAGCACCTCGCGCAGTTCACGCTCGACTGGGAGCTCGTGCACCTAACAAAAGCTGAGCAAGACGCGACGTTCCCGCTGATGAAGCCGCTGCTCGAGGGCAACATCCCGATCCAGCACTTCCACGACGCCGACATGATCGTCGTGGGCGACGCCCAGCGCTGCCTCGCGAAGATGAAGCACTACGCCGACCTCGGCGTCGACCAGCTCATTTGTTACGTGCAGTTCGGGTACCACTCGCACGAGTCGGTGATGCGCACGATCGAGATTCTCGGCAAAGAGGTGCTGCCCGAGATCGAGCGGTACACGCCGAAGACTCGCTGAGCGCGCGTGCCGATCACTCGTCCCGCCGCCGTCGAGCCGTTTCTGCGGGGTTGCCTCTGGCCTGCGGGCGAGCTTGCGGCGTATCCGCGCTGCGATCCGGGCCCGCTCGGGCTGCGGCTGCCGGCCGACACGCGTGCGAGCGCGCAGCTGCCCGTCGGCGCGCGGCTCGAGCTCACCGGCGCGTGCGACGCGATCGAGCTCGACTACCGCACCGAGACGCGCGAGCTCGGCTACCGCGGTGCCGGCGCGGGCACCAGCTTCGTGCTGTTTCGCGATGGCGCGCGCGTGAGCGAGGCGGAAGCGCAGCTCGGCGTGGGCACCGCGCGCCTCGCTGCGGGCAGCGGTGCGGGCCGCGCGGTGATCTATCTGCCCGAGGGCATGAGGCCGACGCTGCTGTCGTTGCGCGCGCTCGGCGGCGAAATCGCGCCCGCGCCCGAGCAGCCGCGCTGGATTTGTTATGGCGACTCGATCGCCGAGGGCTGGTGCGCGAGCGAGCCCGCGGGCGCGTGGCCGCACGTCGCGGCGCGCGAGTACGGCCTCGACGTCGCGAACCTCGGCTACGCGGGCGCGGCGCGCGGCGAGATCGCGAGCGCGGAGGAGATCGCGCAGCTCCCTTCGCGCGTGATCTCGATCGCGCACGGCACGAATTGCTGGACGCGAACACCGCACAGCGCGGAACAGCTCGCGGCGAATCTGCGCGCATTCCTCGACGTCTTGCGCTCTTCGCATCCGCACGGCCCGATCGTGGCGGTCAGCCCGATTCTGCGCGCCGATGCGGAGAGCACGCGCAACAAGCTCGGCGCCACGCTCGCGGACCTGCGCGCCGCGTTCGAGGGCGCGATCGAAGCGCGGCGGCGCAGCGATCCCGCGCTCACGCTCGTGCGCGGCCTCGCGCTCGTGCCGCGCGAGCGGTTGCCCGACGGCATCCACCCCGACGACGCGGGGCACGATCTGATGGCGCGCGCGATCGGCCCCGTGCTTCGCGCCGCACTCGAAGGAGCGCAGCATGCGTGACGCGCAGCAGGTCTTCCGGCTCGAGGGCCGGGTCGCAGTCGTTACGGGCGCCGCGAGCGGCATCGGCCGCGCGGCGGCGGAAGTGCTCGCGGCGGCGGGCGCGCGCGTGGTCGTGGGCGATCTCGACGCGCGCGGCGCGGAGGAAGTCGCGGCGGCGATTCGCGCGGATGGCGGCGCCGCGGTCGCGCAGCGCGTGAACGTCGCGACACGCGAGGAGGTCGATGCGCTCGTCGCGCGCGCGATCTCCGAGTGGGGGCGACTCGACGTGATGTGCAACGTCGCGGGCGTGCCGTCGGATGGGCCGCTCGGCGAGCTGGCCGAGAGCGAGTTCGATCGCGTGGTCGCGATCAACGTGAAGGGCACGCTCTTCGGCTGCCAAGCCGCGGTGCGCGCGATGACGCCGCGCGGCAGCGGCAGCATCATCAACGTCGCGAGCGGCGCGATCGACCGCGCGGTGCCGAACTACGGCCTCTACGCGCTGACGAAGGCGGCGGTCACGCAGCTCACGCAGACCCTCGCGACGGAGGTCGGCGCTGCGGGCATTCGCGTGAACGTGCTCGCGCCGGGCGCGACGCTCACGAAGTTCACCGAGCGCCACCTGCGCCGCCCCGACGGCTCGCTCGATCCCGCGCGCTACGACGCCTTCGTCGCCTCGATGAAGTCGATGTCACCGCTCGGGCTGGTCGGCGATCCGCTCGATCAAGCGTGGCTCGTGCTCTTCCTCGCGAGCGATGCTTCGCGGTTTTGCACGGGGCAGGTGTGGAGGAGCAATGGAGGAGCCACGATCCCTCGGTGACCTTGCTCGCATCGAGGTTCACGTTTTCGCCGACGCGCATCTGCCATCCGTTCACGCGCGTGTGCGGAGGCGCGTCGGCGAATCTTCCCGGTTGACTCCGCTCGCCTTCGGCTCGCTGCGCGCTTCGCTTGCGGCCACGGCCGACCTGCTCGGGAGGAGCGTTCGACCTCGAGGACGTTCCGCCTTCGTCTCGGCGCGTCATCTGCGGAGGTTGCGCGCCGGGTTCCACAAGCTCGGGGTTCGGCCCACTGGGAGCGGGTGTCTGGGCAGTGCCGCCTGGCTACTTCGCCTTCGCCGCGATCCAGTCGATCATCATGCCGTACATGCCCTGCACCTGTTTCTCGATGGCGGGCGCAGCGTCGGCGGCGCAGTCGTAGCTCGCGCTCCACTCGAGCTCGCAGCCGCTGCCTGCCGCGCGCACGCGCATGGTCGCGTGATAGTTCGTGACGGGGAACGGCACGTTCACGGGGATGCCGTAGGTGAGCGTGCGCGCCGCGGGGTCGAGCGCTTCGAGCCGTTCGACGATCGATTTATCAGGGCCCATCGCGATGCGGCGCTCCATGCCGACGCCGCTGCCCGCGACCGTGACCTGCGTGCCCGCCGGCATCCAGCTCGTATCGCCGAAGTTCGAGATGAGCTTCCAGATCGCGTCCGCCGAGACGTCGACCTTCTTCGCAATCACCACGCTCGCCACGTGTCGCCTCCCTTCGCGAGCGCGCGACCGTAGGAGGTCGAGGCTCGAATCGCGAGCGCTTCACTCAGGCGTTCGCATCGAAGTCGAGCACGAGTCAGCCGGGCACCTCACTCCTCCTCGCGCAGCGCGCGGCGGAATGCGCGCGCGAGCTCGTCGCGGCGGAAGGGCTTGTGCAGGAACTCGGTCGGCGGCTCGGCCGGCAGCGTGAACGACTCGCGCGTGAAGACCGAGTAGATCACCGCGGGCAAGCCCGGCGCCGCCTCGCGCAGGCGCCGTAACAACTCGGGCCCGTTGAGCTCCGGCATCGTTGCGTCGACGAGCGCAAGGCGGTAGCTGCCTGGCGCGTCGCGCACCGCCGCGAGCGCAGCGCTCGGGCCGTCGACCGCAGTGACCTCGAAGCCCAGGTCCTCCGCGAGCTGGCGCGCCACGCTCAGTACCGACGCCTCGTCGTCCACGGCGAGCAGCCGCCCTGCCCCGCGCCATGCGCTCACCGGGGCGTCGACTTCGACCGCGTCCCTCGTGTCGGGGCTCGCCCGCCGGAGCCGCAGCGTGAGCGTGGCGCCGCGGCCCGGCTCGCTCTCTGCGCTCAGCGAGCCGCCGTGCTGCGTCGCGATGCCCCGCGCAGCGGCGAGGCCGAGGCCCTTCGCCGTCGGCTTCGTACTGAAGAATGGCTCGAACGCGCGCCGCAGCGTCTCGGCATCCATGCCGCAGCCGTCGTCGCGCACGCGCAACACCACGTCCGAGCCGTCTTCGTACGCATCTACGGCGACCCGACCGCCACTCGCAGGAAGCGATTCGACCGCGTTGCGAAGCAGTACTGCGAGCAAATGCCCGAGTTGCACCGCGTCGCCAGCCACTCGCGGCAACGCTGCAGGAAGGGAAACCTCGACGAGCACGCCCGCCCGCGCCTCGGCAGCGAGAGCAGCCGCCTCGCGCTCGACCACGCGCTGCAAGTCCACGCGCGCCTCCCGCAGCGGCGCGCGGCCGGCATAGGCGAGGAGCTGATTCGCGAGCGCCGCGCCGCGTTCGGCGGCGTCCCGCACCTCGCGCATGTGCGCACTCGCGCGCGCCTCGGGCGACGCCGTGAGGAGCGCGAGATCGGCGTTGCCGAGGATCGCGGCTAGCAGGTTGTTGAAACCGTGCGCCACACCACCCGCGAGCGCGGCGAGATCGTCGAGGCGCGCGGCGTCGTGCGCGGCGCGCTCGCGGCGGCGACGCTCGGTCACGTCGGCGTTCAGGAAGAGCCGCGAATGAACGGCGCCGGCGTCACGCATCGGCACGGTGACGACTTCGATGATGCGGCCGTCGCTGAGCGTGAGGTCGCGGCGGAGGAACACATTCGGGTCGCGGCTCGTTTCGTCGAGTAAGCGCACGATGCCGTCCGCCGCGCCTGAAGAACGCAGCGGCTCGCGCTGTGCCAGCTCCGCGATCGGACCCTTCGTCGCCTCGCCGCGCGGGACCTTCCAGAGGCGCTCCATCATGTCGTTCCCGAAGCGCACCCGCCCCTGGCGATCGACCACGGCGACCGCGAGGCCGGCGGCGTCGAACACGGCTTCGAGCAGCGCGGCGCGCTTGCGCGCTCGCTCGTTGGCGGATGCGAGCTCGCTCTCATCGCGCGCACGCAGCAGTAGCGCTGCGGCCTCCTGCCGCTCGTCGCGCACGACGAGCGTCGAGACTCGGAGCGTGCGCGCAGCGTCGCGCACGAACGTGAAGACCTCTCCCGGCGGCGCGACGCCGATGCGCAAGCGCTCGTCGACGGTGAGGTCGTCCGATGCCTCGCCGGAATTCAGCGCCTTCGCGACACGGCGCAGTGCTTCGCTCGGGTCGTCGAGCGCGGCGCCGAAGAGCGCGTGCGCGGCGGGATTCGCGTCGAGCAGGTGCCCGTCGCAGTCGAACAGCACGACGGCATCCGGATCCTGCGCCCGCAGCTCCGCGAACTCGACGGGCGCGAGCGAGAAGACGCGCCGCCGCGCAACCAGGAAGACCATCACCGCGGAAGTGAGCGTGAATGCGGCGATGGTGGGGTCGAGCTCGCCCGGGCTGGGCATGGCGAGATAGACGACGTTCGCGACGAGCGGCGCGCACATCGCGAACGCCAGTGCGCGGCTGTTGGCGCGCACGCGCGGGCGCCGCGCACGCAGCGCGAGCCACGCCTGCACGCCGATCGCTCCCACCGCGGCGAGATACGTGATCGCGGTGTGCACCCAGAACAGCGGCCGGAACTCGCTGCGGAACGGCTGCGGCTCGAGGAACGCGCCGTGCCACGGGTTCGTGAGGAGCACCCCGAAGAAGAACGCGGCCGAGAGCGTGGGAACGTGGATCCAGCGCGCGTGCGCGAAGGAGAGGTGCTCTCCCTGCGCCTCCGCGTAGCGCAGCGACGTGATCCACCACGCGGGCGGCACGCACATCAGGCCCCCGTAGAGCACGACGAGCCAGCGCCAGTGCTGCACGGGATCGTGCACAGTGAGGCGCGTCATCACGTCGGCGATCGCGTACACGAGCGCACCGCCGATGCCGACGAGCAGCGCGGGCCTCAGCGCCCGCGGCGTCTCGCGACGCAACACGTCGACGAGGAGGAGCGCCATCGAGGCGACGCACGCAATGCCGACGAAGAGCCAAAATTGCACGAGGGAACCCTGTCCGCGCGCCGGCAGCCGCGCGTCGCGCCCATCCTACTCCGGTCGCCGTATGCTGTTCGCGCGAATCGAGGAGTTTTTTCGATGCGCGCTTTGGTGATCGGCGGCACAGGTCCGACGGGCCATTTCATCGTGAACGGCCTGCGCGCGCGCGGTTATCAGGTCGCGATGCTGCACTCGGGGCGACACGAAGTGCCCGAGATCCCGGGCGACGTCGAGCACGTGCACACGAATCCGTTCGACGAAGCGGCGCTGCGCGAGGCGCTCGGCGCGCGCACGTTCGACGTGTGCGTCGCGACGTACGGGCGCCTGCGCGTCACGGCGAAGGTGATGGCGGGGCGCTGCGGGCGCTTCGTCTCGGTGGGCGGCGCGCCGGCGTACAGCGGGTACATGAACGCCGACGCGTGGACGCCGGCCGGGATGCCGGTGCCCACGCGCGAGGACGCACGCACGGTGCCGGGCGAGAGCGAAGACGCGAAGGGCTTCCGCATCCGCCGCACCGAGGAAGCGGTGCTCGCGATCCACCCGACGGCGGCGCACTTCCGATATCCGTACGTCTACGGCAAGTACCAGCTGCTGCCGCGCGAGTGGCTGGTCGTCAGGCGCATCCTCGATCGCCGCCCGTTCATCGTCGTACCCGACGATGGCCTCACGCTCTGCCACTACGGCTACGCGCAGAACCTCGCGCATGCGCTGCTGCTCGCCATCGACAAGCCCGAGGCCTCGGCGGGCGAGATCTACAACTGCGGCGACGAGGAGATCCTCACGCTGCGCCAGGTGATCGAGCTCGTGACGGCGGCCTGCGGCGCGCAGCTCGAGCTCGTATCGATGCCGTGGGAGCTCGCCGTGTGCGCGCGGCCGCTCGTGATGCAGCAGCGCACGACGCACCGCGTGCTCGATCTCACCAAGCTGCGCGTGCAGCTCGGCTACCGCGATGTCGTGCCCGCACGCGAGGCGCTCGCCGCGACGGCGCGCGAGCTGCTGGCGAATCCGCTCGAGCGCGGCGGCAAGGAAGAGAAGTCGCTCACCGATCCGTTCGACTACGCGGCGGAAGACGACCTCGTCGGGAGTTGGCGCCGCGCGCTCGCCTCGGTGCCCCCGCCGAAGTTCGCGCGCGAGCCGGGCTTCACGCTGTCGTACAGCGGGCCGGGCGGAACCGCGCGCAAGGGAGCGTTCGAAGAATGAGCCCGACGAGTCACTGCGAGAGGCACGCAAGCGAGCGAAGCGAGCGCGCAGCGAGCCGGAGGTGAGCGAAGTGAAACAAGCTGGCCCGATGGCGGGCGTGAAGGTCGTCGATCTCACGATCGCGCTCTCCGGACCGTGGGCGATCGGATTGCTCGCGGATCAGGGCGCGGAGGTGATCAAGATCGAGCCGCCGGGGATCGGCGACATCGGGCGCTGGGTGGGCGTCGCGCGCGGCGGCGTCTCGGCGATGGCGCAGTTCGCGAATCGCGGGAAGCGCTCGCTGTGCGTGAACCTCCAGACCGACGAGGGGCGCGACATCGTGCGCGCGCTGGCAATGCGTGCCGACGTGTTCGCGCAGAACTTCCGGCCCGGCGTGATCGAGCGATTAGGGCTCGGCTACGACGAGCTGCGTCGCGACAACCCAGAGCTCGTCTACCTCTCGATCAGCGGCTTCGGCGACACGGGCCCCTACGCGGAGAAGAGCGCCTACGACCCTGTCGTGCAGGCGTACGGCGGCCTCGCCGCGACGCAGGCCGGGCGCGACGGACCGCCGCAGCTGATTCGGCACACCGCAGCCGACAAGATCAGCTCGCTCACCGCGTCACAGGCCGTGACCGCCGCGCTCTTCGCGCGCGCGAACGGGCGCGGCGGGCAGCACGTGCGCGTGCCGATGCTCGACGCAGTGGTGAACTTCGTGTGGGCCGACGCCGCCGGGAACGAAGTGCTGCTCGACGCGGATCACTCGCAGCCTTCGAGCTTCGCGCGCGACCAGAAGCTCTGGCCGACGAAGGACGGCTTCGTGATCGCGGCGCCCACCGGCGACGAGGACACGGCGCGCATCTGCCGCGCCGCGGGCGTCGACGGTTACGACGACCCGCAGACGAAGCTGATGCAGCGCCGCGCGAACCCCGGCCCGTTCCAAGAGTTGTTAAGGCGCGTGCTCGAGAGCGTGGCGCAGATGACGACCGCCGAGGCGATGGAGCGCTTCGATCGCGAGAAGGCGCCTGCCGGCGCCGTGCTCGGGCCCGAGTCGCATCACCTCGATCCGCACGTCGCCGCGACGGGGCTCCTGGAAGACAGCGTGCACCCCGCCGCGGGCCGCGTGCGCCAGCCGCGTCCCGCCGCGCGCTTCGAGCGCACGCCCGCGCGCATCGGCGCGCCCGCACCGACGCTCGGGCAGCACACGGACGAGATCCTGCGCGAGCTCGGCTTCGCGGATCGCATCGCCGCGCTGCGGGAGAAGAAGGTGGTGGCGTAGGGCGGCAGCGAACGTTCGAACTTCGCTCGCCTGCGGCTCGCTGCGCGCTCCGCTTGCGCTACCCGAGCTTCTTCGTCAGCAGCTCGCGGCCCGTCGCCGTGAAGCCCTCGGCGAGATAGAGCCGCTGCGCCTCGTTGCCTGGTTCCACCTCGAGATGCAGCTGCCGCACGCCGCTCGCACGCGCGTCGGCCTCGAGCGCGCGAAGCAGCGCGCGGCCGAGTCCGCGCCCTCGCGCGTCGGGCGCGACGTAGAGCTCGTCCACGAAAGCGTCGCGGCCGCGAAACTCGATCGAGTGCCCGAAGCAAAGCGCCGCGTAGCCGAGCGCGCGGCCGTTCTCGCGAGCGACGAGCATGCTCCCGCGCTGAGCGACGCCGAGGAGCTCGAGCACGGCGCTGCGCAGCGCGTCGTCGCCGGCGGCGTAACCCTCCTCGCGCTGGAATGCGTCGACGAGCGGCAGCAGCTCGGGGAGGTTGTTAGGCGCCGCGCGCTCGATCGAGACGCCAGTGGGCGCCTCGAACGCGCCGGCGTCGCCCGCCAGCCGGCGCCAAGCGATCGCGCCGAACACGAGCGCCGCGATCTCGCCAGCGTGCAGCGCAAAGCCGAGTGCGTTCGGCGCACCCGCGAGCGCGAAGCTCACCACGCGCGCGCTCGCGAGCCCCGCGTAGAGCAGGAGCTGCGCCGCGAGCCCGACGCGCACGAGCGCTTCGTTCGCGCGCGCCGCGAGCGCGAGCAACAAGCCGCACGCGAGCTGCAGCCCGCCATACACCGCGCGCACGTCGTTGTCCGCGGTGGCGCCGCTGAGCGCGAGCCCGACGCGCTCCGCGAGCGCATGGGGCGCGAGCAAGAACGCGGCGCCGATCGCGAAGAAAGGCAGCGCGCTCGCGGCGAGCACGAAGCGGGCGAAACCGATGCCGCGCGTGCGACTCACCGGACGCGGGCAGAGAACGTCGCGAAGAGGACTTCACCGACGACGCGGTCCGGCGGAGGAGCGAGTGGCGTCGCACTCGTCACTGCCCGAAGCGTGCTGCGCGCCGCGGCATCACTCGTCGAGCTGAGAACCCTCGCGTAGGTGACACAGCCGTTCGCCGCGACCTGGAACTCCATCTCGACCGTCGCGCTGACCGAGGTCGGCCCGGTCCAGTGGCGAAGGACTCGGGCCCTGCCGGCGCGCAGATAGGCTTCGGCCTCGCGTTTGTGCTCGTCCGGCGTACGGACCCCATACGTGCTTTGCACGGCAGCGGGCAGCACCGCATCACGCCCAGGCGGCGGTGGACTCGGGGGGCGAGGCTGCGCCGCGGCGCCGTTCGAGCCAGCGAGGGGGTCGGTTCGTCCGAACGAGTAGGCCTCTTCGCGCGTGATCGGCGTTTCACGAAGATCCGGGCACGCGATGCGCGGGGGATTCGCGCAGGCGATGCACGCGAGTCCGAGGAGTGCGAAGCGTCGAGACCTCATAACAACCTCGCGGCCGAAGCTATCACGCGCCTCACTTCCGGAAGTACGGATTCTCCGGCGCGCCTCGCGCCGCGAGCACGTCTTCGGTGCGCGGCTCGCGCTTCGCACCCGCAGCGAGGGCGGCGCACGTGGCGGCGAGGTTGTTGCGGTACACGGCTTCTTCGTCGCGCGCCTCGGGCGAGACCCACACCGCGGCGATCAGCACGAGCGCGTCGACCAGCGCGCGCGGGATCACGCCAGCGGCCACGGACTCGGCGACCCCCTGCGCGACGCCCGCCTGCGCGGCGCCCCAGGTGAGCTTGCCGTGCAGCGCCTCCGTCACGGTCGCCTTGCTCACGAACAGCGTGAACGGCTTCACCGGTAGACCTGGCTTCAGCACCACGAGGAACGGCGTGTGCCCGGGCGACGGCTGCGCGAGCGCGGTCGCGAACGCAGCCTCTGCGGGGCCGCCGCGCGCGCCGAGCACGGTGTTCACGTGCGCCGAGTCGCCGCCTTCGCCCGCAAAGCCCTCGCCAATCTGCGTGACGAACGAACGCGCGCCGCGCGCGCTCGACTTGTACCGCCGCCTCGCCGCCATCGCGTGTCCTCCGCTCACGCGCGGAGAACGGCGAGCGAGCCGCGCGACGTTATCGCCGCCGCCAGCCGATCACGTCGTAGCCGCGGTCGCGCAGGCAGCGGTTCACGTAGCGCGCATACACCGGATCGACGCGCCCGTGCCGGCGCGGGTGAAGGATCGAGCGCACCACCGTGGCCGTCGCGGCACCCGCCGCGCCGCCTGCAGCACCACGCGCCGCGCTGCGCCCGACCGCTGCGCCAACCGCGGCGCCGGTCGCCGCGCCCGTCGCGGTGTTCGCGGCGGTGCGCTTCGCGGTGTCCTCCGCGCCGCTCGACGCGCTCCCGCCCACGTCGCCGTTCGCGCGCGCGAGGCACTCGTCGATGTCGCGCTGCGCCTGCTCGCGCCCGACGCGCTCGAGCTTCTCGTTCGGGTAGAGCACCGGCCGCGGCGTGGCGCAGGCCAGGAGCGAGAGAGCGAGTAGGAGCAGGGCGAGCTTGCGCATCGTGCACCTCGAAGGGTCGAACCGCGCGGCCGGCGTGCGGTTGCGGCGATGCTACCCGGGAGCCGCCGCCACACGCGGCCCGCGCGGCCGCGAGTCGACCGCGCGCGCGGTGAATCGAAGCCGGTTCACGCGACGGCCCCGATCCCGCGAAACGCGAAGAACACCGCGCCGAGCAGGCACAACCCCGCCCACGCGAAGTCGATGCCGACCGGCACGCGCATGAACCAGATCGCGAACGGGACGAACACCACGAGCGTGATCACCTCCTGCAGGATCTTCAGCTGCGGGAGCGTCATCACCGTGAAGCCGATGCGATTCGCGGGCACCTGCAGCTGATACTCGAAGAACGCGACGCCCCACGAGAGCAGCGCCGCGATCCACCACGGCTTGTCGGCGAGCGACTTCAGGTGGCCGTACCAGGCGTAGGTCATGAAGAGGTTCGAGAGAGTGAGCAGCAGCACGGTCTGAAGCGCGGCGGGCATGAGCGTCTCCTGCACACGCGGCCGTCAGCGCCGGCGCGTGTTCTCGGTTTCGATCTCGTCCACGAGATCGAGGATCTGCGCGAAGCGCGCGCCGAAGGGCGTGAGCGTGTACTCGACGCGCGGCGGAATCTCGCGGAACGCGCGCTTCGCGATCACGCCGAAGCGCAAGAGCTTCGCGAGGCGTTCGTTCATCACCTTCGCGCTGATGCCGTCGACGGCGCGCTGAATCGCGCCGGGCCGCGCGACGCCGCGGCGCACGGCGCCGAGCACGGCGAGCGACCACTTGCAGCCGACGACGTCCTCGACCATGCGCGCGACCGTCGTTCGCGAAGTTTTTTTCGTGCGCCGCGTCGCCAAGATGAACCGTTTCGTGCCTACCCCACGCGCGAGTGCGTGCTCGACAACGGTACTCCCGCGCGGTGACGATTGCGCGAGCGCAACACCGCGCATGAGGAGAAGTCATGCACCGCACCGCACTCTTTTCGCTCGCCGCCGCCGGGCTGCTCGCCGCAACGCTCGCCTTCGCCTTCGCCGACGCCGCGAGCGTCGACTACCAGACCGGCTATCGCGAGTGGACCCACGTGAAGTCGATGGTGATCGAAGAGGGCCACCCGCTCTTCGCGAGCTTCGGCGGCATTCACCACCTCTACGCGAACGAGAAGGCGATCGAGGGCTACCGCGCGGGCAAGTTTCCCGACGGCGCGGTGATCGCGTTCGATCTGCTCGAAGCCGCGCGCGCCGAAGGCGCCGTGACCGAGGGCGCACGCAAAGTGCTCGGCGTGATGCAGAAGGACGCCGCGAAGTTCGCTGCCACCGGCGGCTGGGGCTTCGAAGGATTCGCGGGCGGCGACGCGACGAAGCGCGCCGTCGGCGCGAACGCGGTGGAAGCTTGTTATGGCTGCCACGCGTCGCAGGCGGATCGCGACTACGTGTTCAGCGCGTGGCGCGAGTGAGCTGAGGCGCGCGGCGCGCAGCGACGAGGCTGCGCGCCGCGCGTGCTCACTGGATTCGGCGAATCGACACGCGCGCGACGGGGTTGCGCCAATCGCGCTCGGCGTCGTCGAAGTCGCCGACACCGTGCATGCCGTTGTGCACGTGCACGAAGCCCTCTTCGCCGCCGCTCGGGGCGCCGCCGCCGCCGGGGCCGCCGCACTCGGCGAAGCCGGGCCCCGGAATCGAGGCGCAGCTCTCGTCGTTGCGCTCACTGCCAGCGTCGTAAGCGACGGCGTTCAGTGTCACCGGGACACGATTCTTCGGGAGCGTCGTGCCGTTCACCGCCACGAACGCGTCGTTCGTGGGGATCAGCATGGCTGCGACGCTGAGTTGCTCGCCGGGGACGCCGCGAATCACGACTTGCACCGAAGCGCCCGGCGCGAGCAGTCCGCTCGTGCTGCTCACCTCGCGCACGCCGGAGGTCGCCTGCAGCGCGCTCGCGAGCGGAGCGGTGTCGCCTTCCTCCGCGAGCGTCGCGAGCTCGGGCGAGGCTGGCATGCCGACCGAGAAGAGCCGCGCGCCCTCACCGTGGGTGGCGACCAGCACGGGCGTGAAGCGCTGATTGCGCGTCGCGTTGGTGAGCGTGACCTCGTACGTGGCCAGGCGGGTTTCCGCGAGCGCCGGGACCGCGGCGGCGGCGAGGGCCGCACAAAGAAGAGTTCGCATTCGCATCGAGTTGCTCCTGATTGGGGATGCGCCGCGGCTCGCACCGCGCGAGAGAGGCGCACCCGGAGCAACAGGCGAGCCCCCACGAAAGTTCCCGCTTCGCTCGCGAACCCCCCGCGTAACCGAAAGGCCGGCTGGAACGTTCGCGCCCGAGGCTTCGAGGCACGTTCTTGGCGCAACGGTGGACGGATCACTCCGCGCGACGGGTGGCGTTCGAGCAGCTCGCGCTGCCGCACGCGGCGTCGCTGCGCGGCGCCGCACGCCGTTGGTGCAGCCACGCGAGCGTGGCCGACGACGCGGTGCAGGAGACGTACCTGCGCGCCTACCGAACCTTCGACGCGTTCGAGCCGGGAACGAATGCGAGGGCGTGGTTGTTCACGATCTTGTACTCGGTGTGCGCGAACGAGCGCGAGCGCGCCCGGCTGCGGAGGGTGACGGCGCTCGACGAGATTCCCGAAGCGATGCTCGCCGATCCCTCGCAACCCGTGAAACCCGAAGACTCGCTCGCGGAGAGCGAAGTCGGCCGCGAGCTGGCGGCGCTCGCGGAGCCGTTCCGCAGCGCCGTGCTGCTGGTCGACGTGGGCGAGCTCTCGTACGAGCAGGCCGCGCGCGCCGCGGGCTGCGCGACTGGGACGCTGCGCTCGCGGCTCGCGCGCGGGCGCCGCGCGCTCGCGGAAAAGCTCGCGCACCTCACGCGCGTGAGAGCGAGGGCTGCGCATGAGTGACGCGCTGCATCCGTCGCCCGAGGTGCTGGGAGCGTGCGTCGACGGCGCGCTGGCGGCGCGAGAGAGCGCCGAGGTCGAGGCGCATGCGCGCACGTGCGAGACGTGCGCCGGGGAGCTGCGCGCGCTGGCCGCACTGAAGACGCAGCTGCGCGATGGCACGGGCGTCGGCGCCGACCCGGCGTTCGATGCGCGCATTCGCGCAGCGCTCGATCGCGAGGATGGGCGCGCCCTGCCGCGACGCGTGCGGCCGCGCTGGCCGTACGCTGCGCTCGCCGCGGCCGCCGCAGCGCTGTTGTTATGGGCCGCGCTGCCGCGAGCGGTCGACCTGCCTGCAGAAGCCGCAGTGCTCGCGCGCGAAGCCGCCGCGCAGCCGAGCGCGCGGACCCCGGCCGCGGCGCTCGAAGCGCGCTTCGCCGCAGCGGAGCTGCCCTTCGCAGCGCGCGTGCTCGATCTGGGCATGATGGGCTGGGAGATCGCGTCGGGGGAGGTCAGCCGGCTCGCAGAGCGCCCGAGCACTCAAATCCTCTATCGGGACGCTACGGGTCGTTCGCTGCTGTGCGTGATGCTCGAGGCGCGCGCGAGCGAGCTGCCCGACGACGCCGCGCGCTTCGACTCCGGAGCGATCACGTTCTTCGAGTTCACGCGTGGCGACGTCACGGTGGTCGCCTGGGCGGAGGGGGACGTGCTGTGCTTCCTCGCGGGTAGGCTGCCCGCAGAAGAAGTGCGCGCGCTCGCGGTGGCGAAGGCGATGCTGCCGCCGCCCTCGTAGGCGCTCGCGCGCCCTTCAGCTCGCGACGAGCCCGAGCGCGGCGATCGCTGCTTTCGCCACTTCGGCGTCGCGCGCCTGGTCCGCGCCCGAGACGCCGATCGCGCCTAACAAGAGCCCGTTCTCGACGACGGGGTAGCCGCCGTCCGCGCCGATGTAGCCCGGGATCGCGTGGATGATTTGCTGCTCGCTCGCCGGGATGCTCGCGACGTACGCGCCCCAGGCGCGCGTCGACATGCCCGTATTCACCGCGGTGAACGCCTTGTCGCGCGCGGTGTTCGCGGCGATGCGCGGCGCGCCCTCGAAGCTGAGCCAGCCCGCGAGCTGGGCCGACGAATCCATCACCGCGATGTGCACGCGGATGCCCAGCGCGCGCGACTTCGCGGCGGCGGCGTGGATCAGCTTCTCGGTCGCTTCGGTGCTGAGCGTGGCGCGCGGTGCGCTGTTCATGGCGTGGCTCCTCGTCGCGGTTCGTACGTGATGTGCAGCGCGCGCAGCGTACGCAGCGAGAGGCCGGGCAGATACTCGGGCGCGAAGCCGGGCGCGAGCGCGATGCGGTCGAGTCGCTCGAGTAGCGCGGCGAACGCGAGCTGAAGCTCGAGCCGCGCGAGCGGCGCGCCAATGCAGTGATGCTCGCCTTGGCTGAAGGCCATGTGCGCGCCGGCGTTCGGGCGCTGCAGATCGAGCGCGTCCGGGTTCGCGAACACCTCGGGATCGCGGTTCGCGGCGGCGAAGCGCACGTGCACCATCGCGCCGCGCGGAATCAGGGCGCCGCCCACGACGCCGTCGGCCACGGCGAAGCGGAAGAAGCCCTGGCTCGGCGACTCGAGCCGCAGCACTTCCTCGACGAAGGTGCGCAGCAGCGCCGGCTCGCGGCGCAGCTCGTCCGCGACGTCGGGGCGCTGCGCCAATAACAACACGCCCGATGCGATGGCGCTCGTCGCCGTCTCGTGCCCGCCCACGAGCAGGTGCTCGGCGATGCCCATGCGGTCCGTGGGGGTGAGACGCGAGCCGTCCGGCAGCGTGTCGTGCACCAAGTCGCTGAGGATGTCCTCGCGCGGCGCGTGCTCGCGCTCGGCCATGCGCGCAGCGAGGTAGCGCTGCAGCTCGAGCCCGAGCCGCGCCACTTCGAGCTCGCGTTCGAGCGTCAGCGTGAAGCCGAGCGGCTCCACCCACGCGTCGCTCCACGCCTTGATGCGCGGCGCGTCCTCCGGCGGAAGCCCGAGGCGATTCGCGATCACGTGAATCGGCAGCGGCGCCGCGAAGCGCGCGATCAGCTCGCACGCGCGGGAGTCGAGCAGCGCGTCCGCGAGGCGCGCCACGATCGCGCGCAGAAACGGCTCGCTCGCGCGCACACGGCCCGCCGTGAACGACGTGTTGACGAGCGCGCGAAAGCCGCGGTGCTCGGGCGGATCGGTCTGCAGCTTCGTGTTGCGCGCGAAGCCCTCGCGCGCGAGCAGCTCCGCCGCCTCCGCGTGGCGGAACATCGAGAAGCCCGCCTTGCCGAGCAGGTCGTTCGACCAGATCTCGGGATGCGACAGCACGTGCTGCACGTCGCGATAGCGCGTCACGACCCACGCGTTGATCTCGGGCATGAAGTACACGCCGTGCTCGCGCAGCGCGGCGTGGTAGGCGTACGGGCTCTGCTGCACCGCGGGATCGAGCAAGCTCGCGTCGCTGGGCTTCATGCGCGGTCCCCTCGCAACGTCACGCGCTCGCCCACAGCGCGGCGGGCGCGCGCACGGTGGGGTTGTCGCTGCGCCACGCGACCTCGCCCTCGAGGCGCAGCGCCGGCGCCGCGCGCAGCAGCGCGCCCACCGCGAGCTGCGCTTCGAGGCGCGCGAGCGCGGCGCCGAGGCACACGTGGCGGCCGCCGCCGAACGCGAGCGAGCGTTCGGGCGCGCGCGCGAGGTCGAAGCGATCGGGCGACGGGAAGCGCGCGGGGTCGCGGCTCGCGGCGGCGATCGAGATGAGCACGTGCGCACCAGCGGGAATCTCGGCGCCGCCGAGCTCCAGCGCGCGCGCCGCGAAGCGGCTGCACGAGAGCGCGGGCGGCTCGAAGCGCAGCGTCTCCTCGATCGCGGCGGCCAGCGCCGCGTCGTCCGCGCGCGCTCTCGCAAGTTGTTCGGGATGCGCGTGCAGGCACAGCAGCGTGTTCGCGATCAGCCCCGTCGTCGTGTCGATCGCCGCGGACACGAGCAGCACGCAGTTCGCGACCACCTCGAGCTCGCTCAGCGCGCCGAGCTGCGCGTCCGGCGCGCGCAGCCGCGCGAGTAGGCCCTCGGGCGGAGCGCTCGCGGCGCGCTGATTCGCGGCGAAGAAGTACTCCGCGAGCGCCGCGAGAAAGCCGCCGCCCTCGGCGCTCGCGCCAGGTCGCAGCAGCGGCTCCACCCGAGCCTGCCACTCCTCGCGCTCGATGCAGAACAGCGCGCGAATCACCTCGCTCGGCAGCGCGAACGCAAGGCGCGCAACGAGGTCGACGCGGCCGTGCACTGCTTCGCGCGCGACGCCCTGCGCGAGCCGCTCCGAGGTTGCGGCGATGAACGGCCGTAACAACTCGACGCGCCGCGGCGTTAACTCGCGGCGCACGAGGCCACGCGCGCGCTCGTGAGTGGCTCCGTCTTGCGCCATCAGCCAGTGCGTCATCACGTCGTAGAGGAGGCCGCTGCGCGCGCCGAACGACTCCGCGACGCCGCTGCCCGCCACGAGCTCCGGCGCACGCAGCGCGCGCTCGGCCTCGGCGTAGCGCGTCACGAGGAACACGTTGCCCGCCAGCGCGTGCACCGCCGCGGCGTCGCGCAGCTCCGCGAGCGCCGCGTGCATGTCCTCGCGGCGATGCAGCGCATAGAGATCCCAGCCTTGGGCGAACGGCATGGCCCGCATCTTGGCGTAGCCTGCCCAGCCGCGAGCCGACTTCGTCCGAGGCGGAGCGCGATGCCACGATCGAACGCAGCGACCGAAGGCGAGCGGGGAGTCGAGCGGTGAAAGCGGTGCGATTCGAGCAAGGCGCGGTGCGCGTAGTGGACGCGGAGGCGCCGCGCGGCGAAGGCGTGCGGGTGCGCGTCAGCGCGTGCGGCATTTGCGCGAGCGACCTCGCGATGCTCGACGCGGGCTTCCCGATCGCGGGCATCCCCGGCCACGAGATCGCGGGCACGCTCGCGGACGGCACCGCGGTCGCGATCGAGCCCGTCGCGCCGTGCGGCGCGTGCGAGTTCTGCCGCACCGGCGACTACCAGGTTTGCCGTGCGGGCGTCGAGATCATCTACGGCGTCGGTCGCAACGGCGGCATGGCGGACGAGATCGTCGTGCCCGAGCGCTGCCTCGTCGCGCTGCCGCGCGGACTCGATCCGCGCCACGCGGCGCTCGTGGAGCCGCTCGCGGTCGCGGTGCACGGCCTCCGCCGCGCAGGGATTCGCGGCGGCGAGCGCGTCGCGATCATCGGCGGCGGCGCGATCGGCCTGTGCGCGACGGCGGCGGCCGTCGCGGCCGGCTGTCAGGTCGCACTCGCCGCGCGCCACGATCGCCAGCGCGAAGCCGGCGCGCGCCTCGGCGCGAAGCCGCTCGCCGCGGGCGAGGCCGACATCGCGATCGACTGCGCGGGCACCACGCAATCGCTCGAAGAGTGCGCCGCCGCGCTGCGGCCGAACGGGATGTTGTTATTGCTCGCCGCCGCCTGGGGCCCGATCGCGCTGCCAGGCTTCACGTTCGTCGCGAAGGAGCTCGCGCTCACCGTCGCCTCGATGTACGGCCGGAGCGCCCAAGGGCGCGACGCCGACGCAGCCGCCGCGCTGCTCGCCGCGAAGCCGCAAATCGGCGAGCTGCTGATCACGCACCGCTTCCCGCTCGCAGCCGCCGCCGAAGCCTTCGCTACCGCGCGCGACCGCAAGGCGGGAGCGATCAAGGTCGTGCTCGAGCCGGCCTGAAAGGCGTCGCTGGCCTCGCCGCGCTGCGCGCAGGGGAGCGCCGCTCGCGGTCAAGCCTTCGGCGGGAATTCGTCGAACTGCGGGAGGTCGTCGCTGATCTCGTACCACGGCGCCTTCGACGCGACGAAGATGTGGCACACCGCGCGCTTCCCGGGGTCCGTCGCGAGCGTGCCGAGTGCGAGCCCGTAGTTGTCAGGGTCGGGATCCCACGAGTTCACGAGCGGCGACCCGCACACGCGGCAGAAACGCTTCACCGTGTCCGCCGACGAGCGGTACTCCGTGATCAACTCCTCGCCGCGCACGAAGCGAAAGTCGCGCTTCCGCACCGCCGCGCTGGTGCGAAACGCCGAGCCATGCCAGCGCCGGCACATCGAGCAGTGGCAGTAGAGAATCGTCCCGATCTCGCCGTCGATCTCGTACGCGACGCCGCCACAGAGGCACGAGCCGTGGTGCATGCTGTTCCCCGCGATGAGTGGAGGCTGCGATGCCCACGTACACGGGAAAGTGTCACTGCGGCGCGATCGAGTTCGAGGTCGACGGCACGCTCGACCACGTCGTCGACTGCAACTGCTCCTACTGCGCCCGCGCCGGCTACCTGCACTGGAACGTCGAGCCGCGCCAGCTCCGCATCACGAAGGGTGCGGACGCCTACCGCACCTACACCTTCGGCACCGGCACCTCGCGGAACCACTTCTGCACCACCTGCGGCATCTCCCCCTTCCGCGTCCCGCGCTCCGACCCGCACCTGATCGACATCAACGTGCGCTGCCTTCACGGCGTCGACGCGAGCAAGCTGCACGTCCAACGCTTCGACGGCGCCCACTGGGAAGACGCGATCAAGACGAGGCGCTGGAAGTAACCGCCGCCAACCTCAGAAAAGCGAAGCGACGGCGCCTCGATGGCGCCGTCGCTTCGTTCCTCCACAAACGAGACGTGCAGCCCCTCTTCGAACCCACGACAAGGCCGCGGGGGGCGGGGGCGGCGGAGGCGAAATCAAGCACAGCTCGGCCGCGAACACCGTGCAGCGCTACGCCGAGGCGAGCGCGTTCTCCCAGATCTCGGAGACGCCCCAAGCGAGCGGCCGCCAACGAGCCATTCGCCGCGGCCGCCCCCGCCCCCCGCGGCCGCTGCGAGCGCGAGTGCTTCCTCGAGCGCGAGTCCGCGACGCGCTCGATCCGCCACTCAAGGCCGCATCGAGTAAACCCGCGGCCCTGACAACCCCCGCAGCTCTCCCTGCACTTCCTCCACCCACGCGCACAGCCGCGGGCGCGTCTCGCGCGGGTCGATCAGCTCGTGCACGCCGAACTCCTCAGCCCGCGGAAACACCGACTGCGCCGCGGCCATTTCCTCTTCCAGCTCGCGCCGCCGCGCCTCCGGATCCGGCGCCGCCGCGATCTCCTTGGCGAACGCGAGATGCACGCCGCTCTCCACCGGCAGCGCGCCGCTCGCGAGCGACGGCCACGCGAGCACCGTGCAGCTCGGGCCGTAATGAATCCCCTGCGCGACCCCGAACGACTTGCGCAGCACCACCGCGATCCACGGCACGCGCGTCTGCTGCACGGCGAAGAGCGCCTCCATGCCGTAGCGGATCGTGCCCGCCTTCTCGGCGTCGGGGCCGATCAGGAAGCCCGGCTCGTCGACGAAGCTCACGATCGGCAGATGAAACGCGTCGCACGTCTCGACGAAGCGGCGCAGCTTCTGCGCGCCGTCGGCCGACATGCCGCCCCCGTAGATGTTGGGGTCGTTCGCGATCACGCCGACGGGCTGGCCCGCGATGCGCGCGAGTGCCGTGACCTGCGTGCGCCCGTAGAGCGGCGCGATCTCGAACAGCGAGCCGGAGTCGACGACGTGCTCCAGCAAGCGGCGCACCTTGTACGTCTTGCGGCGATCGCGCGGGATGAAGCTCAGCAGCGCTTCTTCCGCGCGCGCTGCGGGATCGCTGCACACGAGGCGTGGCGCGGGCTCCCACACCGAGGGCGGGAGGTACGAGAGGAACGCGCGGATCTGGCGCCACGCGTCGGCTTCGTCGGCGGCTTCGTTGTGCACGACGCCACTTCTCAGGTGGACCGCGGGTCCGCCGAGCTCCTCCTTCGTGAATTTCTTCCCCATCGCGCGCTCGACCAGCGCGGGGCCGCCGGTGAGCACGACCGCGGTGTCGCGAGTCATTAGGGAGAAATGCGACGCGGTGAGGCGGCCGGCCGGGAAGCCTGCGCACGGGCCGAGCGCGGCGCACACGACGGGCACTTCGGCGAGCGCCTGCATCGCGAGCAGGTTCATCGGGCTCGGGGCTGTTAAGTCGTAGCCCGAGCGCCCGCGCGCGCCGTACGCGCCGGACACGCTGGCGCCGCCGCCTTCGAGCAGGCGCACGAGCGGCATGCGGCGGCGGATCGCGAGGCCCTCGGCGTGCTGGATCTTCTTGAGGCTCGCGGGCGTGTAGGCGCCGCCCTTGATCGTGAAGTCGTCGCCCGCGATCACCGCGGCGCGCCCGCCGACCGTCGCGGTGCCGGCCACGATGTTCGTGGGCGAGAACGCGCCGCCCTCGGCGACTTCGCCCGCGATCTCGCCGACCTCGCGGAAGCTGCCCGCGTCCGCGAGCGCGTCGATGCGCTCGCGCACCGTGCCACGCCCGCGCGACTTGTGCTTCGCCACCGCCTCCGCGCCGCCGAGCGCGTGCGCACCGCGGCGCCGGCGCGCGATCTCGTCCGCCTCGTCCTGCCAGCTCATAGGCGGGCGACAGTACCCCGAGGCCGGATGCGAGCGAACGTGCCCGGACGCGAGCGAACGCATGGCAATGGCACACTCGGGGTCCGACCACTTGAGGTCTGACCCTTTTGTGCCGCAGCCGCGCCGACCGAACCGGAGACCCGATGCCCACCACCGATGAGCTCGCCGCCGAGATCGCGGCGCTACGGGCGCGCGTCGAGCGCGCGGAGGCGGCGCTCGCGATTCATGCGCTGAAGGCGCGCTACGCGCAGCTCGTGGACGAGCGCTACGCGCGCGGCCGCGTCGCGAGCGACGAGATCGTGGCGGCGCGCGCGGAGGCGATCGCGGCGCTCTTCACCGAGGACGGCGTATGGGACGGCGGCGCGCAGCTCGGCATCGCCCGCGGGCGCGCCGAGATCGCGGCGCGCATGCGCGTGCCCACGCTCGTTTTCTCGTGGCACTTCTTCGTGAAGCCACAGATCGACGTGCTCTCGCCCGACCGCGCCCGCGCGCGCTGGGACATTCTCTCGCCATGCACGACCGCGGACGGCGCGCCGAGCTGGATGGTCGGCTTCGAGGACGACGAGTACGCGCGCGTCGGCGGCGAGTGGCTGCACCGCGCGATGAAGCTCACGCCCGTCTTCATGGCGCCGCACGCGACGGGCTGGACGCGCATCCTCCGCTGACGCGCACCTGGGACGTACGTGCACCAAAGCGCGCACACGGGACGTACATGCACCAAAGCGCGCACTGGGGACGTACGTGCACGCTCCCAGGCGTCTCGATGTGCACGTACGTCCCCAGTGCGCGGGCTACGCGCGCTCCTCGCGCGCCACGGCGGCGAGGTCTTCGCGGACGCTCGCGGCGCAGCGGAAGAAGAGCGGGCCCGAGAGCGCGCCGATCGCGGCGGGCAGGAGCAGCGTCCAGCGCAGCGCAGCGTCGGCGTACTCGGCGAACAGCACGTCGTTGAGCTTGCCGACGAGCGCGACACCGAGGCCGTAGCCGAACACGTTCGTGACGGCGAGCTGCGTCGCGGACGACGTGGCGCGCAGGCGCGCCGGCACGAGCGACTGCACCAGCGTCCAGAGCGAGGGCACGTAGATGTTGTTGAGGAAGTAGAAGACGCCGAAGCACGCGAGCGCGAGCGCCGCGCTCTCGACCCGTGCGAACGCCGCGAAGAACGGCGCCGCCGCGAGCGACACGCCGCCCGAGAGCCACGCGTACCAGCGCGCGTCGCGCGTGGAGAGGCGATCCGCGAGCACGCCGCCGAGCAGCGAGCCGGCGGCGCCCGCGATGCCGGCGGTGAGCCCGAACGCGATTCCGGACTCCGCCTTGTTCATCGCGAACACGCGCTGCAAGAAGAGCGCGCTCCACGAGAGCGCGGCGTAGCCGATGAACGCCTGGCACGCGGCTGCGAGCATGAGCCAGCGATACGTGCGCTGCTCGAACAGGACGCGCGTCATCTCGCGCAGCGGCGCGTGCTGGGCGCTCGCTGCGATGCGCTCGGGCTCGCGCACGCTGAAGGCGATCACCAGCGCGAGCGGCACGCCTGATAACCCCGCGACGAAGAACGCGGTGCGCCAGTCGAACCACTCCGCGATCACGCCGCCGCCCGCGAATCCGAGCAGCGTTCCGACATAGATGCCGAGGCCGAACACGCTGAGCGCTCGCGCGCGCTGCTGGGGCGGGAAGTAGTCCGACAGCATCGACTGCGAGGGCGGTGCGCCCGCGGCTTCGCCGATGCCGACGCCGAAACGCAGCGTCGCGATCTGCCAGAAGTTCGTGGCGAGCCCGCAGGCGGCGGTGAGCAGGCTCCACACCGTGAGCCCCGCCGTCAGCACGCGCTTGCGCGAGCGCGTGTCCGCCCAATGCGAAACCACGAAGCCCGAGAGCGTGAAGCAGAGGACGAACGCCGGGCCTAACAAGAGGCTCAGCTGAAAGTCCGTGAGCGCGAGCTCCTTCTTCACGTCACCCGCCACGATCGCGAGCACTTGGCGGTCGACGAAGTTCAGCACGTACGCGAGCGAGAGCAGCGCGAGTACCCAGAGCGAGTACGCACGGGTCGGCTTCGAGTCGGGCAATGGACGCTCCAGCGGAAGAGGCGAGATAGCCGAGCCAACGTGCTGCTGCCCCGAGTTCGCGGAATCGGAGGAGCTGCCTCGAAGTCGAACACTCCTCGGGGTAGGTCTGCATGGGCCGCAAGCGGAGCGCGCAGCGAGGCGAAGCCGAGCGAAGTAAACAAGGAGGGCCGGCGCCGCCACGACGGAGGCTTGATGCCCAGCGACACCTTGGAGCCCGAGATCATCGCGTGGGTGGCAAAGCAAGGCGCCGGCGACGTGACGCGCGCAGCGCGTCACGTCGCGCGACGCGAAGCGTGGCTGGTCGACGTGTCTCGGCCTGATGGCTCGCGCGCGGAGTGGTTCCTGAGCGTCGATCGCGCGAAGCCGGCGCGCCCGAATCCGTTCTCGCTCGCGCGCGAGACGCGCGTCCTCGGGGCGCTCGGCGCGAATGGCATTCGCGTGCCGCGCATCCACGGCTGGAGCGAGGCGCATCAGGTCGCGCTGCAGGAGCGCGTGCGCGGGAGTGCGGACTTGCCGCCGGCGCCGCCCGCCGAGCGCCGCGCCGTGCTCCTCGACTTCGTCGAAGAGATCGCGCGCATGCACGCCCTCACACCTGCGCAGCTCGCGCTCGATCTCGCGATTCCTCAGACGCCCGCCGAGGCCGCCCTCGGCGAGGTGAACACGCTCGAAGGGATGCTCGCGGGCCACCGCGAGCCCGAGCCGATCGCGCGCTTCGGCGTCGCGTGGCTGCGCAAGCACGTGCCCGAGAAGCTCGATCGCGTCGCGCTCGTGCAGGGCGACACGGGCCCTGGAAACTTTCTCTACGAAGGCGCGCGCATGACGGCGCTCGTCGACTTCGAGTGGGCGCACTTCGGCGATCCGATGGAGGATCTCGGCAACTTCTGCGTGCGCGAGTTCTTCGCGCCGTGCGGCGGCGTCGCAGAGGCGCTCGCGCACTACGGGAAGCTCACCGGCGCGCCGGTGCCGCTGGGTCGCGTGCGTTACTTCCGCGTGCAGCAGATGACGCGCTCGGTGCTCGGCCTCGTGCGCGTCACCTCACCGCACGATCCGCGCGGCCCCGTCGCGATGAATCTCGCCTATCGCGTGATCTGCGAGCGCGCGCTGTGCGAAGCGATCGCGGATGCGCTGGGCATCGCGCTCGAGCCCGCGGCGCTGCCCGATGCGCCAGCGCTCGATCAGCACGCACTGCCCGCGCTCGTCGCGAAGCAGCTCAGCGACGAGATCGCACCAGCGCTGCCGAGCGCGTACCTGAAGCACCGCGCCGAGAGCGCGGCCGCGCTCGTGGAATGCATCGAGCGCGAGCGGCGCTACGGCGCGGCGATCGCCGCGTGCGAACGCGAGGAGCTGAGCGAGCTGTTAGGGATTCGCGTCGAGCGAGCGCGCGCCGGCCGCATCGAGCTGGAAGAGCGCATTCGCGCGGGATCGGCGCCGGAGGCAGCGACGCTGCGCTACCTCGCGTGCCACGCGCAGCGCGCCGAGGCGCTCTACGCGCCGGTCGTGGCGCCCTTCGCAGGGCGCAAGTTCTCGCCGCTCGCGTAGTCGCTCACTTCGCGGCGCACGAACCAGAGTGCCGCGAGCATCGCGACGTTCAGCACCGCAAAGCCCGCGAACGCCGGCTCGTAGCTGCCCGTCACGTCGCGCACGCGGCTCGTCACCATCGACCCGAGCGGCGCGGCGACGAACAGGCTCATCATCACCGCGCCGTAGATCGCCGGCATCGTGCGCTCGCCGAAGCAGTGCGCGAGCGCGAGCGGATACACGACGTCGCGCGCGGCGATCGCGAAGCCGTAGGCCGCGAGAAACGGGAAGAAGAGCGCGGGCGTGACGGGCAACGCGAATACGAGGAGCGCCGCGAGCGCGAGCAGCGCGTGGTCCAGCACGAGCGCGGTCTTCGCGGGCAAGCGATCGCCGAACCAGCCCGCGACGAGCTTGCTCACGCCGCCCGCGCCGGTCGCGATCCCGTAATGACGCGCGGCTTCCTCGCGCGACATGCCGAGGTCGTTCAGGAACGAGACGAACGCGTCGTTCATGCCGAGGAAGAAGAAGAAGAAGCCGAAGATCGTGAACGCGAGCAGCCAGAACGTGCGAGTGCGCAGCGCTTCGCCGAGCGAGAGCGCGCTCGCGCTTGCGGGGCCGGAAGCGGCCGCGGCTCCGCCTGGCGCGCTTCGCCCGGCGATCCAAGCGAACGGCAGGATCACCGCCGCTCCCGCGAGGCCCATCCATAACAACGTGGCCCGCCAGCCGCGCGCGGAGACGCCTGCCGCGAAAACCTGAGGCACGAAGAAGCCGGCGATGTTCGAGGCCGCGTACACGAAGCCCATCGCCGCGCCGCGCGCGCCGCGCACCCAGCTCGTGAGCACGCCCGCGATCGCGACGTCGCCGAGCCCCGCCATGAAGAGCCCGTAGAAGATCTGCGCGATCCAGAACATCGCGAGGTCCTGCATGCGCGACAGCAGCGCCAACCCCGCCGCGAGACAGAGCGCGCCCGTAACGAGCACCGGCCGCGCACCGAAGCGTACGGTCCACTGCCCCGCCGCGAGCCCGCCGAGCGCCGTCATCGCGAAGTAAGGCCAGCGCCCGCTCGAAAACTGCGCCCGCGTCCACCCCAGCTCGGCCGTCGCCTCCGGCAACACCGCCGAAAACAAATACGTGTACCCAAGCCCCAACTGACACACGAAACACGCAAACACCACCAGCGCGCGCTGAGAGGCACTCGGTGACCGAATCGACTCCGCGCCGTTCACAGCTGTGAGCCCGACGCGCCGCTGAAGAAGTCAGAAAAACCTCGATGACGAACGCTCCACCAAAGCAAGTCGGCCGAGACCGCAAGCGAAGCGCGCAGCGAGCCGGAGTCTTCGGAGGCGAGCGGAGTCAACAAGGAAAGATCGATGCCGGCCGCGCGACGGCTCGCATTCTGCGCGGCTCTGACTTCACGGTGCGCCCCAACTACCCGCGCCACACCACCGGCATCGATGCCCAGCCTTGCACGAACTCGGTTCTCAAGCGCTTCAGCTTCTCCGCGCGCACTTCGTACTCCGGCGCGAAGCTGAGCAGCTTCTCGACGCACAGCTTCGCTTCCATCTTCGCGAAGTGCTGCCCGATGCAGAGGTGCACGCCGTGGCCGAAGGAGAGGATGCGCGGCGATTTGCGTCGCACGTCGAACACGTCGGGATTCTCGAACTCGCGGCGATCGCGATTCGCGCTCGGGTAGAGGAACGCGAGGTTCGAGCCGGGCGCGCACTCCTTGTCGTGGAAGCGCACGGGCTTCACGATCTTGCGCATCAGGTACTGCGTCGGCATGTCGTACCGCAGCACCTCGCGGTAGGCGTCAGGGATTAGGGACGCGTCCTGCACGAGCCACTTGCGCTGATCCTTGTGTTGCCAGAAGCGGTGCACCGCGCTCGCGAACGTCTTCGGGAAGGTCTCGGCGCCGCCGATCAGGAACATCGAGAGGTGCGAGGCGGCGTCCTGCGGCTCGAAGCGCTTGCCGTCCTTCTCGAAGCGGCAGATCAGGTCGACCACGTTCGCTTCGTTCGCGCCCGCGGCGCGCCGCGCGGCGATCAGCTCGTTGAAGTATTGGAACATCTCCATCATCGCGTTCACGCCATCGGGGGTCATGCCCGAGACGCCTTCTTCGCGCGCGAAGAACCGCCACACGAGCTTGTTCAGCATCTCGCTGTCTTCCATCGGGAAGCCGTTCGCGAGGCACGCCACCTTCACCGAGACTTTCGCGGCGAACTGATTGAACACGTCGACCTCGGCGAGCTCGCGCACCTCGGCGAACGCGTCGTCGACGAACTGCTGAATCTGCGGCTCGAGGCGCTTCACGCGGCCCGGCGTGAAGAAGCCGATCACGGCGCTCCGAAACGCGGTGTGAAACGGCGGGTCGAGGCTGTTGATCATGGGCGTGACGGGCTGGACCTTCGTCACGAGCTGCGCGGTCGTCGTGCCCTGCGCGGTGGAGAAGCGCTCGGCATCCATCGACGCGCTCCAGATGTCGTCGAAGCGCGAGAGGAAGTACGTGTTCCACTCGGGCAAGTAGAAGCAGGGGTCTTCTTCGCGCAGGCGGGCGTAGGTCGGGTGCGGGTCGTCCTGGACCGCCTCCGAGAACGGGTGGTAGTCGACCATCGCGCGAATTCCCCTTTGATTCTGCGAGGGTGAATGATAACGAGACGTACAGTATCGTAATGAGACGATGTGGCCGGGAGCGCTTCCGGGGGTTCTAGAAATGGGCGCCGGGACGAGCGGAATCGGGAACGGCGAGGCGAGCGCCGCTGGCCGTCCGCGCAGTGGCGAAGCGCACCGCGCGATTCTCGACGCGACGCTCGAGCTGCTGCAGGAAGTGGGCTTCTCCGCGCTCACGGTCGAGGGCGTCGCGACGCGCGCGGGCGTCGGCAAAGCCACGATCTACCGGCGCTGGCCCTCGAAGCTCCCGCTCGTGGTCGAGGCGTTCGGCCAGCTGCCCGCGTTCGAGGACGTCGACACCGGCACACTCGCGGGCGACCTGAAGGCGATGCTCACGCGCTACCTCGAGAACTTTCTCGCGACGCCGCTCGCCACGATCTACCCGAGCCTCGCCGCGGAGCGCGCGCACAATCCCGAGCTCGGCGCCGTGTTCGATCCCGTGCTGAAGGGGCGCCGCCGCCCGCTCGAGGCGGCGCTGAAGCGCGCCGAAGTGCGCGGCGAGATCGCGCCGGGCACGGACCTCGATCTGGCGGCGGATCTCGTCGTGGGCCCGATCGCGGTTCGCCTCTTCTTTCGGGCCATGAAGATTTCGCCCGCCATGGTCGATCCGATGGTCGACCTCGCCCTCGAAGGCGTGCGCCGAGCCGGCGCGCGCAGGGAGTAAATCCTGGCCCGCTACTTCTACGAACGCCTGAGCTACGAGAGCGCCGCGTTGTTAGGCGGCGAGAGCTCGCGCCACTTCGGGCACGCGGCGACGACGCTCGTGTTCGATGCGGGCCCGCTCGCGAACCCCGGCGGCGGCGTGAACTTCGATGCGATCCGCAGCGCGATCGAGTCGCGCCTGCACCTCGTACCGGCGTATCGCAGGAAGCTGCGCCGCATCCCGTTCGAGAATCACCCCGTGCTCGTCGACGACCGCGAGTTCAGCCTCGACTACCACGTGCGTCACACCGGTATCGCGCATCCCGGCGAGATCGCGCATGTGCAGAAAGTCGTGGCGCGCCTGCAAGCGCAGCGGCTCGATCGCTCGCGGCCACTCTGGGAATGCTGGGTGATCGAGGGGTTGTCGGGGGGGCGCTTCGCGCTCGTGGTGAAACAGCACGCGATCCTCGCCGAGAGCGGTGGCGACTTGATGCAGGTGCTGCTCGCGCAGAACGCCGACGACGAGTTCGAGCCCGCGCCGCCGTTCGTGCCGCGCGCGATGCCGAGCGCCGCCGAGCTCGTGCGCGACGAAGTGGTGCGCCAGCTGCGCCTGCCGCAGCGCGCGCTGCGGCGGCTGCAGGAGTTCGCGCGCGAGAGCGACTCGCTCTCGAACGAGCTGCGGCACCGCGCGCAGGGCGTCGCGAACCTGCTCGGCTACACGATTCGTCAGCTGCACGAGACGCCGCTCAGCGGCGAGCCCGGCCCGCACCGCCGCTTCGAGACGCTCGTGATTCCGCTCGCCGACGCGAAGCTCGTGCACGAGGAATTGGGCGGCACCGTGCACGACGTGCTGCTCGCCGCGGTCGCCGGCGCCGTCGGCGCGTACTTCCGCATGCGCCACATGAATCCCGCCGTGATCGACTTCCGCGCGGCGGTGCCCGTGAGCCTGCGCAGCGGCGACAAGAACGAAGGCGTCGGCGAGTGGATCCTCGATCTGCCGATCTGGGAGCGCGATCCCGCGCGGCGCCTCGAGCAGATCCACGTGAAGACCGACGAGCTGAATCGCGAGAGCCCGGCGCTCGGCGCGCGCACGCTGAACAGCGTCGCGAAGTGGACCAGCTCGCGGACGCTCGCGCAGGCCGTGCGCGCGATCTCGGAGCGCACGCCCGTGAACGTGCGCATCGCGAACGTGCCCGGCCCGCAGACGCCCGTGTATCTGCGCGGCGCGCGCCTGCTCGAAGCGTTCGGCACCGTGCCGCTCGCGAAGAGCGGAGGCCTCGGCATCGCGATGTTCAGCTACGACGGAAAGCTGTGCGTGGGCGTGAACGCCGACTACGACCGGGTCGCCGACCTCGACGTGTTCACGCGCCTGCTCGGCGAGTCCGTGCGCGAGCTCGTCGCCGCCGCGAAGCGCAGGTCGCGCCCGCTGAAGGTGGTGGGCCGCTAGCGGCTCGCGTCTACGACCGCTTCCGTACCCACGCCCCGATCTCGTCGATCGCGGCGTTCGCCTCGGGCAGGAACGGCGCGAACGCGTGCCACACGTGCGGCATCTCGGGGTAGATCGCGAGCGTCGCGTCGACGCCCGCGGCCTTCGCCTTCGCGGCGATGCGCGTCGAGTCGTCGAGCAGCACCTCGTGGTCGCCGACGTGGATCAGCAGCGGTGCGATCCCGCGTAGGTCGCCGTTCAGCGGCGAGCACAGCGGCGAGAGCGGGTCGGCGCGGCCCTGCGTGTAGACGGCGCCCATCGCCTGAATGCCTTCGCGCACGCCGGGGATGACAGGATCGAGCGCGGCGCGCGTGCCGTAGGAATCGCCACTCGCGCTGAAGTCGGTCGCAGGCGAGATCGGGATCGCGCCGGTTGGCTGCGGGAGGCCGCGCTCCTTGCACGCGAGCAACGTGGCGAGCGTGAGGTTGCCGCCCGCGGAGTCTCCCGCGATGAAGATCGCGCGCGCGGGCGCGGCGCCGTTCGGGCCGTTGTTACGGAGCCAGCGGTACGCGTGCACGCAGTCGTCGAGGCCCGCCGGAAACGGATGCTCGGGCGCGAGGCGATAGTGCACGGCGAGCACCGCGACCCCCGCAGCCTTCGAGAGGCGCGCGCTCAGCGGGCGGTGCGAGTCGAGGTTGCCCGCGGTCCAGCCGCCGCCGTGGATGTAGAGCAGGCGCTTGTCAGGATCTGCGCCCTTCGCCACGAGCCACTCGCAGGCGACCCCCGCGAGATCGATGCGCTTCACGTCGGCGACGAGCTCCTGCGTCGAGCCGTCCACCTTCCAGTAATCGTTCACTGCCGCACGCGACGCTTCGATGTCCGCGCCCGCAGCGGCCATGCGCTTCGCGAGCGCGCGGAGATGAGCATCGACTTGCTTGGCTTGGGGGCTGGCCATGGGGTTCTCCTCGGGGTGCGCTCACTCTACGCCAGCAGCGACACCGAGTGGTGTCGCGCCTCACGGGAGCAACACGAAGCCCGTGAAGATCGACGCCGCCGCGCACAGCGCAGCGAGAACCGCGAGCAGCGCGTGCGTGTCGTGGGCGTCCTTCGCGCCGCGCTCGAGCTTTCGCCCGAACAGCGCGGCGCCGAGGAACAACACGAGCGCCGCGCTGCTGATCCGGCCGTGCGCGCTACCGAGCGCGCTCCAGCCGCGCAGCAGCACGGCGGACGCGACGCCCGCGGCGAAGCCGAGCGGCAGCAGCGTGACCGCGAGCTTCGCGAGCCGGAGGTGCCGCGCGTAGGCGCGCCCATCGCGCCGCGCGCCGAGCCTGCGCGAGCTGCGCAGCCCGAGGCCGAGCCGCAGCGCGGCGAGCGCGAGGCCGAGCGCGGCGAGCATGAAGGCGGGGTGTGCGTACGCGAGCCAGTACGCCGCGCCGCCCTGCGCCGCGAGATCGTTCTCCACCTAACAGCTCGCACCAGCATGCGGCATCGAGCGGCGCCCTACTCGACTCGGTGAATCGCGTCCGCCGGGAGCCGCGCGAGCAGCGAGTCGAGCGCGCGCTGCAGATAGCCTGCGTCGCGCGACTCGAGCGTGAGCAGCACGTGGAACATCTCCTCGCCGATCTTCGGGTAGGAGCCGAGCATCAGCTCCGGGAACTCGGCGACGAGGTCGTTGAGCGACTGCGCGATCTCGCTCTCGCGGCGCTTCACGAACACGTTCTTCAGCAGCACCGGCACGCCGTGGAAGCGCTCGCGGATCGACTCGAACTTCTTCCGTAACAACTCCGGGATGCCGGGGAAGATGTGCACGTTCTTCACGATCACGACGGGGAACCAGAGATCGCCCGCGTCCACCAGCTGCGCGCCCGCCGGCACCATCGCCATCTTGATCTGGCTCGCGTTCGCCGGCTTGTTCTGGTGGCGCTCGACGCGCGACACCATCGACTCGTTGCGCTCGAGCGGCACGCCGAACGCGAGCGCAACGCCGTCCATCGTCATGTCGTCGTGCGTCGGCCCGATGCCGCCCGACGTGAACACGATGTCGTAGGCGGCGGAGAGCGTTCGCACCTCGCGCGCGATCAGCTCGATGTCGTCGGGAATCGTGAGAATGCGGTGCACGTCGACGCCGAGCACGCGCAGCTCGCGGCACAGGTACGGCGAATTCGTGTCCGTGACTTTGCCGGACAAGACTTCGTTGCCGATCACGAGAATGGCCGCGGTAGGCATCGCGCGAGCTTAAACCGGCGCGCGCGGGCGCGGCGACGGAACCCAGCGAAATCGCGCTCGCGAAAGGCGCCTAAGATCGCGCGCATGGAGCACACGGTGACGTTCGTGCGGCGCGTCGCGGGGGAGCCCGCGCTCGTGGTCGCGCGCGTGGTCGACGGCACCACGCTGCTCGATGCCGCGCGCGCGGCGGGGCTCCCGATCGCGAGCGCGTGCTCCGGAGTCGCGCTGTGCGCGCGCTGCGGCCTCAGCGTGCTCGCGGGCGCAGAGGCGCTCGACCCCGAACGCGCGGACGAGCGGCGGCAAAAGGAGCGCAATCGCATCCCGGCCGAGCAGCGGCTCGCGTGCCGCGCGGGCGTGCACGGCGAAGTGACGGCGACGGCGGCGTACTGGTGATGCGCGTGGTGATTCTGCTCGATCACGGCAGCCGCGAGCCCGAGGCGAACGCGCAGCTCGAGGCGCTCGCCGCTCACGTGGCCGCGCGCCTCGGCGGCGCGCGCGTCGCGACCGCGCACCTCACGCTCGCCGCGCCCTCGCTCGCGGAGGCTGCTGCGGCGTGCGTGCGCGACGGTGCGCGCGAGCTCGTCGTGCTGCCGTGCTTTCTCGCGCCGGGCCGGCACGTGCGCGAGGACCTGCCGCGCCTCGCCGCGGAGCTGCGCGCCACGCATTCGGGGGTCGAGGTGGTGCTCGCGGAGCCGCTGGGCGCGCACCCCGCGGTGGCCGACGCGCTGGCGGAGCGCGTGCGCGAGGCACTCCGCGGGCCTGGCTCCCCTTGACTCCCATGTCCCCGGCGCGCGGTGTGGGTCTAGGTTTCCCGCGGGTCACTTCTGAGACGAGTTGGAGCAATCTCGTCTAGTTCGTCCTAGAGTGCTGCGATGGCACACCCGACCCCCCTCGGCGAGCCGCTGCGAGTCGATCGCGCGGAGCGCACGCGCCAACGCCTGCTCGATGCGGCCGCTCAGTGCTTTGCGAACGCGGGCTACTCGAAGACGACCGTGGAGGAGATCGCCGCCTCGGCGCACGCGTCGAAGGCCGTCGTCTACCACCACTTCCGCGGCAAGGAGTCGATCCTCGAGGCGCTGCTCGAGCGCACGCTCGCGGATTGGGCACGCGTCTCCGACCTCGACGCCTACCTCGCGCGCGGCGCCGGCCTGCTCGCCGCCTTCGAGCGCTCGCTGCGCGCCTCGCTCGACTACGCGCGCCGCAGCCCGCTCCTGCGCGCGCTCTTCCAGCTCGATCCGGCGGTCGTGCTCGGCCTCGGCGGCAGCGCCGCGGTGCAGCGCAGCATGAGCGAGGCGCGCACGCGCCTGGTCGCCGCGGTGCGCGCGGCCATCGCGTCCGGCGAGCTGCGCAGCGACCTCGATCCCGAGTGCGCCGCCGACTTGTTACGGCTCGTGATGATCGCGCTCTGCGATCACCTGCTCTTCCCGCAGTGGATCGACGCCTCGGACGAGCGCTTCGTCGCCACTTGCGTCGACGTGCTGCAGCGCGGCCTGCGCGCGGAGGGCGCGCGATGAAGGTGCGGATCCTCGTTCTTCTACTCACGGTGGCGCTCGCCGCGTGCGGAGACGATGGGAAGCGCGAGCACGCGGCGAAGGCGACGGGCGATGTCGCAGCCGCGCCCGCGGGCAGCGCCCAGGCGCCGGCGCGCGTCGAGACCGCAGTCGTCGCGAGCGAGTCCCTGACCGCTGTCGTCGCCGCCTCGGGCACGATCGAAGCGAAGCGGCTCACCGAAGTCGGCACCGACGTGCCCGGCACGCTCGACGCGGTATTCGTCGACGTGGGGCACAGCGTGAAGGCCGGTGCTCCGCTGTTCCGCGTCGACCCGGGTCCGTACGAGATGGCGCTCGCCGAGGCGCGCGCCGGCCTCGCGCTCGCGCGCGCGGAGAGCGCGAACGCGGCGACCGAGGCGGCGCGCATGGCGAAGCTCGTCGAGGAGAACGCGGCCTCGGTGCAGCGCGCGGACCAGATCCGCACGCAGGCGGAAGTTGCGGCGGCGCGCGTGGTGCAGGGCGAAGCGCGCGTCGCGCGCGCCGAGCGCGACCTCGCGCGCACGACGGTGCGCGCGCCGTACGCGGGCAGCGTGGTCGAGCGCCGCGCGCACGAGGGTGCGCTCGCGGGCGCGGCGCCCGTGCTCGTGCTCCAAGAGTCGGGCGCGCTCGAAGCGATCCTCGATGTGCCCGAGACGACGCCGATCACCGTGCGCGCCGGCCACGCCGTGCGCCTGTTCGCGCAGGGCGTCGCCGACCCGATCGTCACGGAGGTGACGCGCGTCTCCGAGCGCATCGACCCGAGCACGCGCACGTACGAGGTGCGCTGTCTCGTGCGCGACGCGAGCGGCGCGGTGAAGGCGGGCTCCTACGCGCGCGCCGAGATCACCGCCACGCGCGAATCGCCGCAGCCCGTCGCGCCGCGCAGCGCCGTCGTCACGCGCGACGGGCGCTCCTACGTGCTGCGCGTCGAACGCGGCGTCGCGCGCGAAGTGCCGGTGCGCGTGGGCATCGCCACCGAGACGCGAGTGGAGCTGCTCGCCCTCGTCGCGCCCGGCGACGTCGTGGTGCACGGCGAGGCCGCGCAGCGCCTCAGCGATGGCACGCGCGTCGACGCCGCCGCGCCCGGAGCCGCTGCGCCGGTCGTCGCGCAGAACGAGACGCAGCCGTGAGGATCGCGGACATCTCGATCGAGCGGCCGGTGTTCGCCGCGATGCTGAACCTCGGCCTCGTCGTGTTGGGGCTGATCTCGCTCTCGCGCCTCGAGCTGAAGCTCGAGCCCGACATCGACTTCCCGTTCGCGAACGTGGTCACCGAGCTGCGCGGCGCATCGCCGGAAACCGTCGAGCGCGAAGTCACCGACGTGCTCGAGGAGCAGCTCAACGCGATCGAGGGCGTGAAGGAGATCAACTCCACCTCGGAGCAAGGTCTCTCGCAGGTCCACGTCGAGTTTCGGCTCGGCTACGACATCGACACGAAGGTTCAGGAGATCCGCGACAAGGTCGCGCTCGCCCGGCCCGAGCTGCCCGTCGACGTCGAGGATCCGATCGTCCAGAAGTTCGATCTCTCGGCGATCGAGTTCATGACGCTCGTGCTGGGCGGGCCGATCGGGCAGCGCGAGCTAACGGATTTCGCCGAGAACACGGTGAAGGAGCGGCTCGAGCGCATTCCCGGCGTCGGCGGCGTGCGCATTCGCGGCGGGCGCGAGCGCGAAGTCCGCGTGTGGCTCGATCCGCTGAAGCTCGCGGGCTACGGCCTCGCGATCGAGGATGTCGCGACCACGCTGCGGCTCGAGAACGCGGAGCTCGCGAGCGGGCGCATCGAGGGCGCGGCGCGCGAGTGGTCCGTAACGACTCAGGGCAAGGCGCGCACGGTCGACGAGTTCGGCGCGCTGATCATCGCCGAGCGCGCTGGCCGCCCGATCCAGCTGCGCGACGTCGCTCTGGTCGAAGACGGCATGGCGGAGGAACGCAGCGTCGCGCGTGTGAATGGCGAGCCCGGCGTCTCGATCGACATTCAGCAGCAGAGCGGATCCGACCTCGTGCTGGCCGCGCGGCTCGTGCGCAAGGAGCTCGAGAGCATTCGCGCCGTGGCGCCGCCGGGCGTCGAAGTGAGCGTGCTGCGCGACTACGCGCGCATCGTCGAGGACCAGATCTCCTCCGTGCTGCTCGACATGCTGCTCGCCGCCGCGCTGGTCGTCGCCGTCGTACTGATCTTCATGCGCAACTGGCGCTCCACGCTGATCGCGTCCCTCGCGATCCCCGCGAGCGTGATCGCGAGCTTCACCGTCCTGTACGCCACCGGTCTCTCGCTCAACAACATGACGCTGATGGCGCTCTCGCTCGCGGTCGGCCTCGTGATCGACGACGCGATCGTCGTGCTCGAATCGATCTTCCGCCGCGTCGAGCACGGCGAGGATTCGAAGAGTGCGGCGCTCACGGGCACGCGCGAAGTCGCGCTCGCGGTGATCTCGACCACGCTCGCCGTGTGCGGCGTGTTCGTTCCGGTGCTCTTCATGACGAGCACGATGGGCCGCTACTTCCTCGAGTTCGCGGTCTCGGTGACGGTCGCGGTGCTGATGTCCGCGCTCGTCGCGCTCACGCTCACGCCCATGCTCGCGAGCAAGGTGCTGCGCCAAACGCCGAAGGAGAGCGCGTTGTTCCTCGCGTGCGAACGCATGCTGCGGTGGCTGGAGCGCGGCTACGCGCGCGTGCTCGGTTGGTCGCTGCAGCACAAGCTCGCGACGGTGGCGATCGCGCTCGTCACCGTGTTCAGCGGCTGCGGCGTGTTCAGCACGCTGCCGACGAACTACTTCACGCAGGACGATCTCGGCGAAGCGTTCGTGACGGCGAAGCTGCCGATCGGCACTCCGCTCTCGGTGACGGACGCGACGCTGCGCGCGATGGAGGCGGCGGTCGAGTCGCATCCCTACGTGGTGACGACGTTCGCGACGGCGGGCGACGAGCTGCAGTACCAGCCGCACAGAGCGCGCATGAACTTGTTACTGACCGAGAAGACCGAGCGCGACGTCCCGATCGCCGAGACCTTCGAGGAGATTCGGCAGCGCGTCGCCGCGGTGCTGCCGCCGGGCACCGAGATCGGCGTGTCGCACCCGATGTACGCGAGCTCGAGCGGCGAGGGCTACAACGACCTCGCCTACTCGGTGCAGGGCCCCGACCTCGAGCAGATCGCGCGCTACGCGACTGCGATTCGCGCAAAGATGGAGGCGGATCCGGACTTCATCGACGTGCGCTGGTCGCACGAGACGGGCCGCCCACAGATCACGCTCGACATCGATCGCGGGCGCGCCGCGGACATCGGCGTCTCCTCCGTCGCGCTCGGCCGAACGCTGCGCACGCTGCTCGCAGGTGAGGAGGTCGGCTCGTTCGAGGACCGCGGCGAGCGCTACGACGTGCGCGTGCAAGTGCTGCCCGAGTACCGCGACGATCCGAGCAAGCTCGACTTGATCCGTGTGCGCTCGATGCGCGGAGAGCTCGTGCCGATCACCAGCGCGGCGATCGTGCGAAGCGAGAGCGGCGCGGTCGAAGTGCGCCGCCACAACCGCGCGCGCATGATCCGCATCTACTCGAGCAAGGCCCCAGACACTTCGCTCGACGCCGCGATGCGGAAGATCGAGCAGTTCGGCAAAGAAGTGGGCGTCGCGCCGCCCTACTCGCTCGATGCCGGCGGGGCCGCCGAATCGCAAGCGGAGTCCGCCGCCGACCTCGGTTTCGCGCTCGTGCTCGCGATGATCTCGATCTACATGATCCTCGCGTCGCTGTTCAACTCGGTGACGCATCCGCTCACGATCATGACCTCGGCGCCGCTCTCGTTCGTCGGCGGCTTCTTCGCGCTGAAAGTCAGCGGCATGTCCTTCGACATCATGGGCGCGATGGGCCTGCTCGTGCTGATGGGCCTCGTGATGAAGAACGGCATCCTGCTCGTCGACTACACGAACCAGCTGCGCGGCGAAGGCATGTCACGCGACGAAGCCATCTTGCGCGCCGGCCCCGTGCGCATGCGCCCGGTCCTCATGACCAGCGCCGCGCTCGTGCTGGGCCTGTTGCCGATGGCGCTCTCGAACGCGACCGGCGCCGAGTTCCGCGCACCGATGGCCGTGATCGTGATCGGCGGGCTCGCCACTTCCACCGCGCTCACGCTGATGGTGGTGCCCGTGTTCTACGCGCTCATCGACGGCATGAGCGCGCGCGTGCGCGGCTCGATCTCGCGAGCGCGCGCGTCGCTGCGCGGCCGCGACGAGGAGCGCGCGCGCCTCGACGTCTCGCCCTGAAGCTCGAGGAGAGTCGCCGTGGAGAAAGTCGTCTACGTGTTGTGGAAGCGTGGCGAAGAGCCGAACGAAGCGTTCAAGCAGCGCTTGTTGGGCGAGACGGGCCCGCGCCTGCTCGCGCTCGACGTCGAGCGCGTGCAGATCTCGATCGTGGATGACGACGTCGCCGCGGGCGAGAAGCTCCGGCTCGGGAAGATGTCGCCGCCGAAGGCCGCCTTCGCATCGTTCTGGATCGAGCAGTCGCAAGACCGCGCGCCGGTGGAGCGCGTGCTCGCGGGCACCTGCGGCGCATTCGCGGGCTACCTCGTCGTCGAGTCGCGCCCGCTCGTGAACCGCAGCGCGCGCGCCGGCGCGCGCACGCCGGGCTTCGCGCTCGTCACGTGCATCGAGCCTGCAGACGGCCTCCCGTACGCCGAGTTCCTGCGCATCTGGCACGAGCAGCAGCGCGCCTGCGCGATCGAGACGCAGAGCACGTTCGGCTACGTGCGCAACGAGATCGTGCGAGCGCTCACGTCGAACGCGCCGAGCTGGGCGGCGATCGTCGAGGAGAATTTTCCGATCGCCGCGCTGAACGACCCCGCCGCGTTCTACGACGCGGTGGGCGATCCGGCGAAGCTGAAGCGCAACCTGAAGCGCATGATCGACACTTGTCAGGGATTCCTCGCGCAGGAGCGCGTCGAGTCGCACCCGATGAGCGAGTACGTGCTCTCGTGATGCGCCTCGTGCTGATCGCGCTCGCGGTGCTCATCGCGCTGCGCATCCTCGCGCGCTTCGCGGCGCGCGAGATCCCGCTCGCGAAGGAGCGCGACCCCGAGCGCCCGCGGCCGACGCTCAGCCCCGCGCAGCGCGCCGAGCTCGAGGCGGCACGCGAGCAGGCGCTGCGCGAGGGGCGTCAGATCGACGCGATCAAGATCCATCGCGAGCTGACCGGCCTCGGGCTCGCGCAGGCGAAGGACGAGATGGACGAAGCGCGGCGAGACCGCGGCGGGAGCTGACTTCGCGCACCTTGAAAATCGAAAGGCAGACTTTCTATTTTCAAGGTAGGCTCGGCGCGTGATCGAACGCCCTCGCCTCCTGCGCGAGCTGCAGACGGCGCTGCGCCGCAGCCCCGTCGTGGCGCTCGTGGGCCCGCGCCAGTGCGGCAAGACGACGCTCGCGCGCACGCTCGTTCCGCCCGGCTCGCCTCGCTACTTCGACCTGGAGGATCCCGCGAGCCTCGCGAGCCTCGCCGAGCCGATTACCACGCTGCGTGAGCTGCGCGGCCTGGTCGTCGTCGACGAAGTGCAGCGGCGCCCCGACCTGTTTCCGGTGCTGCGCGTGCTGGCGGATCGACGCCCGCTCCGCGCGCGCTTTCTGATTCTCGGCAGCGCCTCGCCCGAGTTGTTGCGGCAATCCTCCGAGACACTCGCGGGACGCATCGAAGTGCTGACGATCGGAGGCTTCGATCTCTCGGAAGTGGGTGAGGACTCGCTCACGCGGCACTGGCGACGCGGCGGCTTCCCTCAGTCGTTCCTCGCGCGCAGCGAGGGCGACAGCTTCCAGTGGCGAAAGCAGTTCATTCAGACTTTTCTCGAGCGCGACCTCCCGCAGCTCGGCGTGCGCATCCCGCCGCAGGCGCTGCATCGCTTCTGGGCGATGCTCGCTCACTTCCACGGAAACGTGTGGAACGGCGCCGAGCTCGCACGCTCGCTCGCGTTGAGCCAGCCGACCGTGCGCCAGTACCTCGACCTGATGACTGGCCTGTTCATGGTGCGGCAGCTCCTGCCTTGGCACGAGAACCTCGGCAAGCGCCAGGTGAAGGCGCCGAAGGTGTACGTGCGCGACGCCGGGCTCCTGCACCAACTGCTCGGCATCGCGAGCGACCGCGACCTGCAACGCCACCCCAAGCTCGGCGCGTCGTTCGAGGGCTACGCGATCGAGGAAGTGCTGCGGGCGGTGAGTCCTGCGCAAGCCTATTTCTGGGCCACGCATTCCGGCGCCGAGCTCGACTTGCTGCTCGTGAAGGGCGGGCGACGATTCGGCGTCGAGGTGAAGCACGCCGACGCGCCGCGCATCACGCCATCGATGCGCACCGCGATCGACGACCTCGGCCTCGAGCGCGTGACGGTGATCTATCCCGGCGAGCGCGCCTACGCCCTGTCAGACCGTGTGCACGTGCTCCCGGTCGGCGCTCTTGCCGACGGCGGCGCTACGCAGATCACGAAGTCCGCCAGGGCGCGTCAGGCGAAACGGAGACCTTGAAAATCGAAAGGCAGACTTTCGATTTTCAAGGTGCTGCCCGCTCGAAGCGCGGCGCCTCGGGCCAGAACACTGCCGCGGTGCGCGAGACGTGCGCCGGATCGCCCGTCGTCAGCAGCCGCACTCCGGGCGCTCCGTTCGCGGCGTATTCGGGATGTCGCGCGAGGTAGTCCTCGAAGCTGTCCGCCACGACCTCGGGTTGCGAGAGGATGCGCACGCCGGCCGGCAGCTTCGCTGCGAACACGTCCTCGACCAGCGAGAAGTGCGTGCAGCCGAGAATCGCGCGATCGGGTTTGCCGCCACCGAGCTGCGCGGTCATCGCCTTCACCGCGTTCGCGACGATTGCCTCGAGCTCGGCGCGCGGCTGCGCGTTCTCGATCGCGGCGGCGAGCTCCGAGCACGGCTGCAGCACGATGCGCACGCGTGGACAGCGCTTGAAGATCTCCTCCGCGTACACGCCCGACGCGATCGTGCGCGTGGTGCCGAACACCGCGATCACGTCGCGGTTGTTCTTCTGCGGATACTGCGGAGTCGTTACGGCCCACGGCGTCTGCGTCGCCGCCTCGACCGTCGGCGCCACGATGCCGACCACGTTGCGCCCCGCGTAGCCCGAGCCCGGCAGCCACTTGCGCTGCAGCGTGCGCAGCGCGACCGCCGTGGCGGTGTTGCAGCCGAGCACGACGAGCTTCGCGCCGAGCGCGAAGAGCCGCGCGACGCCGGCCTGCGTGAACGCGACGATCTCCGCCGACGCGCGATCGCCGTAGGGCGCGTTGGCGTGATCCCCGAGGTAGAGAAACGCCTGCTGCGGGAAGCGCGAAGAAAGCGCGCGCAGAACTGTTAGGCCGCCGAGCCCGGAGTCGAAGACGCCGATCATGGGGCTTCACTCGGTCGCACATCGCGTGCTTTCACGGCTTCGAAGATCGCACGTGCAAGGACAGGAAACGCCGCCGCCTGGAACTGCGCATCGCCCATGTAACGCGTGACGATCGCGTCGTTGTCGGCCATGCGCTGCACCATCAGGTCCTCGATCAGCTTGCGCACGCCGAGCTCGAACTTGTCGAGCGGGTTTGCGCGCGCCGTGTCGATCACGCGCGGATCATTCGATGCCTTCTCTTGGATTTGTTGGAAGAACAGGCGGTCCTCCTCCGTGAACTGCGTGCCGAATCGTTCGTTCAGCAGCTCGATGATCTCCGAGAGCGGCGCTCGATCTTCCTTCGCCTTGGCGGTGCCCACCTCGCTCGGGCTCTTCACGCCCCACGGCTCGCCCTCGGCGACGTGGATCGGCCCAGAGAACAGGCGCTCGAGGCGGTAGTACTGAAGCTCGACGTCGTCGCCGAACCGAACTGTGAGGCGCTCGCGCTCATCGCGCAGGTACGGGAGCAAGAGCTTCCCGAACGAGTAGAGCTTCTCGAGCTCTGGATCGTTCCACGGCAAGACCTGGCTGACGAACGCGTACAGCTTCACGAACGCCGTTAGCTTCTCGCGGAACTCGCGGCGCGGTTCCTCCTCGAGCCCCTGGAAGCTGTCGACCGCGGGCTGGATGTGCTTCTGCATCTGCGCGTGGTCGGTCGCTGCGGCCTTCGCCGGCGGCTTGTAGAAGATGCGCGCGAACGCCTCGACTTCGCTCGCGTGGTAGACCTGCGCGAGATCGAGTTCGTGCTTCAGCGCTTCGAGCTGCGCCGGATCTGACGCCTCCGCGAGGCTGGTCGTGTCGTAGTAGGGCTTGAACGCGCGGTAGATGTTCTCCGCGTCGTTCACGAAATCGAGCACGAACGGCGCTTCTTTGCCGCTCGCGGCGCGGTTCAGGCGCGAGAGAGTCTGCACGGCCTGCACGCCATCGAGCCGCTTGTCGACGTACATCGCTTGCAAGAGCGGCTGATCGAAGCCGGTCTGATACTTGTTCGCGACGAGCAGGATGTTGTAGTCGGGCGAGTCGAAGCGTTCGGGAAGCTGCGACTCGCTGATCGGCTTACAGCTCACCACGTCGCGATTCATCCCCGGCTCGGTGTACTCCTGGCCGTTCTCGGGATCGCGCACGCTCCCGCTGAACGCGACCAGCGGCCGCACGTCCGAGTAGCCGTGCTCCGCGATGTACGCCTGGAACGCGCGCATGTAGCGAACCGCGTGCAGGCGCGAAGACGTCACGACCATCGCCTTCGCACGGCCGCCGAGCTTCGCGCGCACCTTGTTACGGAAGTGCTCGATCATCACCTCCGTCTTCTGCTCCACGTTCACGGGGTGAAGCGTCATGAACTTCGCGAGCGCCTTCGCCGCCTGGCTCTTCGGCAGCGACGGATCCTCGGCCGCGGTCTTCACGAGGCGGGAGTAGGCCTTGTACGTCGTGTAGTTCGCGAGCACGTCGAGGATGAACTCCTCCTCGATCGCCTGGCGCATGCTGTACGTGTGGAACGCCTCGGGCGCAGTGGCCGATCGAGACGCCGAGCACGTTGCCCATCTTCAGCAGATCGCCGACCGCGGGCACCGCCTTCCCGTCCTCGAAGTCGCGCACGGCGGCTTCGGGGAGCGCGGCGCGGCGCGCGAGGTCCGCCATCGAGAGGCCGTTGTCTTCGCGCAGGCGGCGCAGCTTGCCGCCGACGTCGAGCTTGAGGAAGTCGTCGCTCATGGCTCACGCCCCCTGCTTGTTAGGTCCGAATACGTCCGGGAAATCCGCCGCCTCGAGGATCGTCTTCACGTCCGCGATGAACTGCGCCGCGTGCGCTCCGTCCGCGACGCGATGGTCGACGCTGATCGAGAGGTTCATCAGCCGGCGCGCCACGACTCGGTCGCCCACGAAGCGCGGCAGCTTGCGGATCGCGTTCACGCCGAGGATCGCGACCTCGGGGTAGTTCACGATCGGCGTCGACACGATGCCGCCGAGCTTGCCGAGCGACGAGATCGTGAAGGTGCCGCCGCGCAGCTCGTCGGGCGTGAGCTTGCCCTCGCGCGCGCGGCGCGCGAGCGCGTCGGTGGCGAGCGCGAGATCGCGCGTGGTGAGCGCCGCGGCGTCGCGAATCACGGGCACGACGAGCCCGTCGGTCGCGGCGACCGCGATGCCGAGGTGCAGCTTCTCCTTGAACACGAGCTCATCGCGCGCTTCGTCGAGGCTCGCGTTGAGGCTCGGGTGCGCCGGGATCCCGCGAGCCACGGCGCGCGCGATGAACGCGAGCGGCGAGAGCTTCTGCCCGCCGAGCGCGTCGCTCTTCTCGAGCAGCGCCGTGAGGTCGATCTCCTCGACGTACGTGAAGTGCGCGGCGTGCTGCTTCGCTTCGCGCATGTGGCGCGAGATGGCGCGCCGCAGACCGCGCAGCGGGACGCGCCGCCAGTCCGGCGGATCCGGCGCGCGCGCCGCAGTCCCGTACTGCGGCGGCTCCTCGCTCTTGACGACCGTGGCGCTCGCGAGTCCAGCGGACGCGGGTTGCTCCGGAGCGGGCGCGGGTGCAGGGGTGGATGCTGCGAGCTCGACGTCGCGGCGCATCACGCGGCCGCCCGGTCCGGAGCCGGCTACGTGCGCGAGGTCGACGCCGAGGCGTTTTGCGAGCTCGCGCACCGCGGGCACGGCGCGCACGGCATCGCCACCCGCAGCGTGCGCAACGCGGTGGTGTGCGAGGCCCGGCCGCGGCGGCATCGCGGGCGGATGCGCCGCGCCGGGTTCGGGCTCCCGGGACGGAGTTGTTACTGCGCGAGGGCGCGGCGGCGCGGCAGCAGCTGGCGGCGGGCTCGCTTCCCGCGCAGGCGGCGCAGGCGGAGGCGGCGCAGGCTTCGCGGCGGCAGGCGCGCGCGGCGTCGCGGGCGCTTGCGGCGGCGGGGCGCTCTCAATCGCGCCCGCGCCGTCGTCGATCTCGATCAGCACGGCCCCGACGGGCACGATGTCGCCCTTCGCGAAGGCGAGGCGATGCACCACGCCCGCGACGGGCGACGGGATCTAGATGTTCGCCTTGTCGGTCATCAGCTCGACGAGCACCTGATCGGCCTCGACGCGCTCGCCTTCGCGCACGCGCCACTCGATCACCTCGGCCTCGACGACGCCTTCTCCGATGTCCGGCAGCAAGAATCGGAACATGCGCTTCTCCGAGCCTGTAGTCACTAATGCCTCAATAATCGATCGCCCGCACGAGCGCGGAGAGGATTCGATCCGCGTTCGGCAGGTAGTGCTCTTCGAGCGTGTACGGGAACGGCAAAAACTCGGAGTCGCGGCGCGATGAGCGTTAGCGCGGCATCCTGGTCGACGGCACGACGCAGGGCTCGCGCAGGTTGCTATTGCAGATCTTCACCGAGAACGTGATCGGCACGATCTTCTTCGAGGTGATCGAGCGCCGCGGCGATCAAGGCTTCGGCGAAGGCAACTTCAAGGCGCTGTTCGTCGCGATGGAGGCGGATCAGATGCGGCGTGGGGTGCTGAAGCCGGGGGCGTGAGCCCGCTGCCCGATCACGAGCCGGTCGCGAGGAACTCGCCCACCACGCGCGCCAGCTCCGGGCCGTTGTCGAACATCACCGCATGCCCCGCGTTCGGGATCTGTGCGAGGCGCGCGTTCGCGATTACGCGCTCGGTCATCTTGCGCGCCACTTCTTCTGGGAGCATCGCGCTGCGTTCGCCGCGCGCGAGCAGCACGGGGCAGCGCAGCTTCGCGAGCGCGTCCCAGAGCGTGGCCTCGGTCTCGCGCAGCTCGTCCTCGGTGCCGAGCAGCTCGAGCAGCGCGGGGTCGAGCTTCGGCTCGAAGCGACCGTCGCGGCGCTGCACGAGGCTCGTGCGCGCGAGGCGATCCAGCGCGGCGCTCGCGGAGAGCGGATACGCGAGGCCGAGCAGCTTGCGGTACTCGGCGACGCTCTCGTAAGCGCGCGCCTGCTCGCTCACGTCGCTGGATGCGCGGCGCCAAGCATCGACCCCGAGCGCGGGGCCGCTGTCGATCATCACGAGGCGCGAGACGCGTTCGGGGTTCCGCGACGCGAAGAGCGCGGAGATGTTGCCGCCGAGCGAGTGGCCGACGAGCGCTGCGCGCTCGATGCCGAGCGCGTTGAAGATCTCGAGCAGATCGGCAGCGTGATCGAACAGGTGGTAGCGGCAGTCGAGGGACCAGCCGGAGTCGCCGTGCCCGCGCAGGTCGTGACGGATCGCTCGGTTGTCAGGGAGTGCGGCAGCGAGGTCGTCCCACACGAAGCGGTCGTTCGAGAAGCCGTGCACGAACACGACAGGTGAGGCGCCACCGCGCGAATCCGTCGCGGCCAGCTCGATTCCGTCGCGAGTGACGAGGCGCGCTTCCATGCGAACTCCTACGCGCCGCCGATCGAGGCGGCGAGGCGCTCGACCACGGCTTCGAGGTTGGGCTCGGCGAACAGCACCGCGGGCGGGATCTCGAGGCCCGCGGCTTCTTCGATGCGCGTGTGCAGCTCGACGCCCATCAGCGAGTCGAGGCCGAGCTCGCTGAGCGGGCGGTGCCAGTCGATGCGCGCGCGCGCTTCGGCGCTGAGGCGCAGCACGATCGCGAGCGCGGCGGCGACGATCTCGCGCAGCTTCGTGCGCCCGTCGGGCGAAGCGGCAGCGAGCTTCGAAGCGGCGCTCGCGTTCGCGGCGCCGAGCTCGCGCAGGATTGGGGCGCTCGCTGCGTTCCACGCGTTCGGCGCAGTGGCGTGCACTGCACACGCTGCGACGTCACTGCCTGCGATGCGCGAGAGCAGCGCGAAGGCCCCCGCGCTGGGCGCGACGCTCGCATCGAGCGCGAGGGCGGTCACCACATCACCGCGATCGCGGCGCGCGGCGGCGAAGTCCGCGAGCGGAATCTCGCCGAGCGTGAGCGAGGCGTTTGCGTCGCTCACGAGCCAGAGCGCTGCGCCCTGCTCCGCGGCGAACGAGGCGACCTCGCGAGCGCGCGGCGCGGCGTCGCCCGCGTCCGTTTCGTCGAGGACGAGCGCGACGAAGCGCAACGGCGCGCCGAGCTTGGCGCGCGCCGCCTCGAGGTCGTCGCTCGCACCGAGCCGCAACAACTCTCGCGGCGATTGCGCCGCAATCCAAGCGGCGAGCGCCGGAAAGCGCGCCTCGTCGCCGATCACCATCACGGCGCCGTTCGCGATGCGCTCGGACATCGAGAGCGGCACGAGCTGCGCGGACGCACGCTGCGCGAGCGAGATCACGACCTTCCCGGTGTGGCGCGCTTGCGCCATGAAGCGCACGGCGCGCCCGAGCTGTGCGACGGGGAAGACGCTGAGCGGGAATTCGAGCGCCGCGGGCGACGCAGCGATCGAGGCGCACAGCGATGCCGCGAGCTCGTCGGGCTTCGCGGCGAGTAGGCCCGCGGGATCGAGCGTGTGCAGCGAGACGTTGCGCGGTGCGCGCGAGAGCGTCGCGTGCGAGTCCCCGTTGCGAGCGAGCGCGATGTAGCGGCCGCCGGGTGCGAGCGCGGCGAGCGGCGCGCCGTCGCCCGCGAGGTCGAGCGCGATGTCGAACGCGCCGGCCACTTCGGCGGGGCTGGATTCGGCGCGCGCTGCGACATTTCGGCCCGGCCGGAATGTCTCACCCGCGCGCGCGCCCAGCACGTGCGCTGCGCCGGCGCGCGCGAGGCTCTCGCGCTTGCGCGCGCTCCCGGCGCTCGCGGTGACCTCGGCGCCGAGCGCGCGCGCGAGCGCGACCGCCGCGTGCCCGATCGCGCCGCCCGCGGAGTGTACGAGCACGCGCTCGCCTTTGCTCACGCGCGCGAGGCCGTGCAGTGCGTAGTGCGCGACCGCGCGTGCGAGCGGGAGCGCGGCGGCGTTCTCGAAGCTGAGCGCTGCGGGCTTGCGCACGACGAGCGCGGCGTCCGTAACAACTCGCGAGGCGACGGACGCGCGCGCGAAGCCGAGGACCGCGTCGCCTGGCGCGAGCTCGCTCACGCCGGCGCCGACTTCGGAGACGATCCCCGCGACTTCGCAGCCAAGCCCGCGCAGCGCGTCGTCCTGTTCGAGGCCGAACGTGCGTAGAACGTCGAGGAACGAGAGGCCGGCGGCGTTCACCTCGATCGCGACTTGGCCGGGGCCGGGCGCGATCGGCTCGGACTCTCGCAACACCGCCGCAGAGAGGCGCTCGGGCGCTGCGGGCAGCGCGGTGAACTCGCGGCCGCGCGCGGGCTCGCGGCGCTCGCCGCTGGCGAGCGTGAGCGGCACGAGGCGCGGCGCGCTCGGAACGCCGTTGCGCGTCGCACGCTGCGGTTCGTTCTCGCCCGATCCTTCGAGCTTTCGCCACGCGATCTCGTAGAGGAACGGGCCTGCCTCGGGCTTCGCGGGGCGCGCACGCCGCGCCAGTGCGATTCCTTCGAGCCGCGCGACGATCTCGCCACTGGCGCTGAGCAGCGCGACCTCCGCGCGCGCGCCGTCGAGCCGCGCGCTTGCGAAGATGTCGCCCGAGATGAACGCCGCACCGAGTGTGATGCGCTCGATCCCCGCAAGCTCGAAGCGTGTCGCGACGTCGCCGCGCGCGCGCTCGGCGAGGCGCGCGAGCAGCTGGAGACTCGCGTCGAGAACGGCGCCCGGAATCACCTCGTTGCTCGCGAGCGGCGCCGCGTGCGCAACGCGCGCGAGCGCTTCACCCGCGCCGAAGCTCGCCTCACGCAGCGCGCGGCGCTCCTTCGGTACGGACTCGCCCGCCGCGTCGAGCGCGGCGTAGAACGCATCGCGTGCTTCGGCGTTCGTGCAGCGCGCTTGCAGCGCCGCGAGGTCGAGCGCGCTCGCAGCGCTCTGTGCGCGCACGATGCGCGCGCTCGCGAGCGGCTCGAACGCTGCGTTCGAGAACGCGGCGCGCGTGGCGAAGCGCAGCGCAGCGCCATCCGCGGTTTCCCTCGCGGTGAGTTGCAGCGTCCGCGCGCCGCTCTTCGGAAGTGTGAGGGGCGCCGCGAGCGCGAAGTCCTCGACCCGAACGGCCGCATCGGGGAACGAGCGCTTCGCGACGCCGAGCGCGGTCGCGAGCAGCTCGCTCGGCGGAACGACGATCGCGCCGTCGCGCTTTGCCTCCGCGCCGAGCGCCTCGCGGAACAGGTCGATCTGCCAGAAGCGCTCGCCGCTCTCTGCGCTCTCGAGCTCGGTGGCGTTCGATCCGATCATGCCCGCGAACGGATGGGCGCTCTTGCGGCCGTCGACGCCGCGCTTGCCGCCGTACCAGTGCTCTTCGCGCTGGAACGGATACAGCGGCGTCGCAACGACTCGGCCCTGCGGGTGCACCGCGGCGAAGTCGATGCTCGCGCCGGCGCAGAAGAGCGCGCCGAGCGACGCGAGCATCTCGGCCTGATCGTCGGCCTCGCGGCGCAGCGACACCGCGACGTTCACGCGCTGCTTCGCGGTGCGGCCGATCTCTTCGAGCGAGAGCTTCAGCACAGGGTGCGGGCCGATCTCGAGGAACGTCGTGTGGCCCGCGGCGACTGCGGCGGCCGCCGCATCCGCGAAGCGCACGGGCTCGCGCAGGTTCTCGCCCCAATAACTCGCCGTGAGCGACTCACCCGCGACGACACCCGGCGTGACCGTGCTGAAGATCGGCACCGCGCTCGCGCTCGGCGCGACGCTCGCAACGCGCCGCGCGAGCTCGGGCGCGAGCGCATCCATGTGCGAGCCGTGCGAGGCGAACTCGACGCGCAGCTTGCGCGCGAAGACGCCGCGCGCCTCGAACGCGGCGACGACGGCCTCGATCGCGTCGATGTCGCCGGAGAGCACGGTCATGTTCGGGCTGTTCGCGCCAGCCACCGCAGCGCGGTTCCCGACGCGCGCGAGCTCTTCGTCGACTGCGCTCGCAGGCAGCGCGACGAGCGCCATCGCGCCGGGCGGCGCGAGCTCGCGCACCACCGCGCCGCGCGCGCACGCGATCAGCGCCGCGTCCGCGAGCGAGATCGCGCCCGCGATGTGCGCCGCGGCGATCTCGCCGCTCGAATGCCCGAGCACCGCGGCCGGCTTCACGCCCCAGTGCTCCCACTGCCGCGCGAGCGCGATCGCGATGCCGGTCAGGGCGGGCTGAAGCACGTCGATGCGATCGAGGTCTTCGCCGCCGACTGCCCGCTCGAGCAGATCGCGGAGGGACCAGCGCACGTGCCTCCGCTGCTCCGCGTCCCACGCGTCGATCGCCGCGGCGAACGCGGGCTCGCGCTCGAGGAGCGTCTTGCCCATGCCTGCCCAGTGCGTGCCGTGACCTGAGAACGCGAACACGACGCCCGTCGGTTTTGTGGCGACGCCGCTCGAAGTCGTTGGGGACGGCGCGCCCGAGAGGAAGCTCGCCAGCTCGCTCGCAAGCTCCGAGCGATCGCGCGCGACGACCGCCGCGCGGTTCGCGCGCAGCGTGCGGCGGCGTGCGTGCGTGTAGGCGACGTCGCGCAGCGCGGGGCCACCCCCGCGCGCCGCTTCTTCGCGAACGACATCGGCGAGCTCGACGAGCGCGCGATCGGTGTGCGCGCTGAGCGTCACGAGCCGCGGGCGCGCCGCCTCGTCTGCGAGCGCAGGCAGCGCAGGCGCTTCTTCGAGCACGACGTGCGCGTTCGTGCCGCTGATGCCGAACGAGTTCACGCCCGCGAGTGCGCGCTCGGGATACGGCCAGGGCGCGAGGTCCTTCTGCACGCGGATCGGCACCTTCTCCCACGGAATCTTCGTGCTCGGCGTCTCGAAGTTCGCCTGCGGCGGCAGCTCGCGGTGCTTCACGGCGAGCGTGGCCTTGATGAGTCCCGCGACGCCCGACGCCGGTTCGGCGTGGCCGATGTTGCCCTTGACGGACGAGATCAGGAGCGGGCGCTCCTTCGCGCGGCCGGGGCCCATCACGTCCGCGAGCGCGGCGATCTCCACGGGATCGCCCACGACGGTGCCGGTGCCGTGCGTCTCGACGAAGTGGACGTCGCTCGGCGCGATGCCCGCGCGCTCGTAGGCGTCGCGAATCGCTTGACCTTGGCCGAAGCGACCGGGCGCCATCATGTGCCCGCCGTCGCGGCCGTCGGCGCTGAAGCCGGTTCCCCTAATGACTGCGTGAATCGGGTCGCCGTTCGCGAGCGCGGCGGCGAGTGGCCGCAGCACGACGGCGCCGGCCCCTTCCGCGCGCACGAAGCCGTTCGCGCGGTCGTCGAACGCCTTGATCTTGCCGTCGGGCGCCATCATGCCCACGCGCGACAGCGCGATCATGCCTTCGGGCGTGATGAACACGTTCACGCCGCCAGCAATTGCGGTGTGCGTCTCGCCGCTCCACAGGCTCTGACACGCGAGGTGAACCGAGAGCAGCGAGGTAGAGCAGGCGGTGTCGATGAAGAAGCTCGGGCCGCGCGTGCCGAGCCAGAACGAGATGCGCCCTGACAACACCGAGCCCGTGATGCCCGCAGCGCCCCACACGTCCATGTTGCGGCGGAAGCGATCCTCGCCGAGCACGGCGATGTGCTCGCGCGAGTAGTCCTCGTTCATGCGCCCGAAGATCACGGCCACGCGCTCGCCCATCAGCGCGTCGTGCGGAATGCCGGCGTCGTCGAGCGCGTCGAAGACGACCTCCATCGCGTAGCGCTGGTGCGGCTCCATCGCGACGGCGTCGCGTGGCGAGAGGCCGAACACGAACGGATCGAACAGCTCGGGGTGATCGAGGAAGCCTGCGAGCTTCGACGAGATCTTGCCCGGCGTGCCCGGCCGCGGGTCGTAGATGTCGTCGATGTTGAAGCCGAGCTCGACGCGGTGCTGCGGCGGCTCGCTGATGCCACTGCGCCCCTCGCGCAGCATGCGCCAGAACTGCTCGGGGCCGCGCGCGCCGCCGGGGAAGCGGAGCCCGATGCCGATGATCGCGATCGGCTCCGGAGCGCGCGGGATCAAACGCGCTCCCAGATCAGGTAGCCCGTGGGTGCCTGCGCGTTGATCGTGAGCGGCGGCGTCTCGAGGATCAGGCGGTCGCCGTCGATCTTGAAGATGCGTTCTTGGTCGACCCCGACCCACTGCGGCAGCGACGCGACTTCGACGTGGTGAACGACGCGGTTGCCCTTCGTCTCGAAGCGCCCGCAGTAGGCGTTGAACTGATCGAAGTTCACGTTCTTCGCGGTGTCGGCGAGGTCGCTCGACTGCGGCTTCAAGCGATCCGCGCCCATGAACGCCGCCGACATGAAGCCCTGCGCGTTGTAGAAGAGGTAGCCGCGCGGCCCCTTCCCGAACGGGTACGAGACGTCGCCGTTCGGCATGCGCAGCTCGAACGAGAGCAGCTTCCAGGAGCCGCAAAGCGCGTGGCGGCCAGCGTCGTCGCTCATCCGAACTTCCTCGATGGCTTTAGAGAGAGGTGGTCGCGAGGAGTCTCGGGGGTGGGCTCACTGCGCGCGGCGAAACAGCGTTCGCGCCAAACCAAGGACGCGGATGATGGGCGGATTCACGCGCGCTGTCTGTGCGGCGCGCCCGAAACCGCTGACTCGAAGCCCGCGCGCGTCTAATGCGGGGCGAGTCGATTGGCCCCCACGCGAGACATTCCGGCCGGGCCGAAATGTGTCACCTGGGTAAAGTGCGCCGACCTCGGGAGGGGGGACGCATGGCGGGTGCGGGCGAGTTCTCTCAGCGGCGCGCCGGCAAGGCGGCGACGCAGGAAGCGATCCTCGTGGCGGCGACCCAGCTCTTCATGGAGCGCGGCTACGAGGGCACCACGGTCGCCGACGTCGCGGAGCGAGCGGGCGTCTCGCGCGCGACGGTGTTCTGGCACTTCAGCGACAAGGGCGGGCTGTTCCGCGAGGCATTCGTGCGGCTGTTCGCGCCGTTCCGAGACTCGATGGCGAACGATTTCCACGATCTCCCGGCCCCAAAGCGCCTGCACGAGCAGCTCGGCGCCGCGGAGCTGTTCGCACGCCAGCACGGCGCCGAGCTCGCGGCGTTCCTGCGCTGGGCCTTCGAGTCGCCCGAGCACCGCGAGGGCGTGATCACGGCACTGCTCGACCTCAATCAGCGCTACCAGGGCGTGCTGATCGAGACGGTCGCCGAGATCGCCGGCCCCGAGCGCGACGCGCGCGCCCTGGGCGGCGCGCTTTGGCTCGCGGTCGATGCGAACTTCTTCCTCTCGATCTTCGACAAGAGCGACCGCGGCTTCGAACAACGCGCCGCCGCCGCCCGCGCACTCGCGGACCTGATCATCGCGGACGCGGAGACGAGCCGAGGGGCGGCAGCAGCGAAGTAGGCCCCGCGGGCCCCGGGGACGTTCCGCAAGCAAGTAAAGAAACCCGCAGCTTTACTTTCTTGCGGAACGTCCCCGATTCTACGCGTCCCCGATTCCGCGGGCCGCCTCACCCCTCGCGATCGAGCCGCCACCAGTGCAGCGCGGCGATCACGAGCGCGTGGTCGATCTCGCCGGCGCGGAGTCGCGCCGCGATCTCGCGCTCGGGCACCAGCTCCACCCAGGTCTCCTCGAGCGGGCCGTTGCTCACTTCGGCAACGCGTTCGCAATTCTCGGCGAGATACGTGTGAACGCGGTTGCCGAAGATCGCGGGGTTCGGGTTGGCGACGCCGAGGGGACGCACGCTCGCTGAGGCAAAGCCCGTCTCTTCGAGCAGCTCGCGCGCCGCGGCGAGCTCTGGCGACTCGCCGGGATCGATCAGGCCGCCGGGGATCTCGAGCGTCACGCGGCTCGCGCCGTGCCTCCACTGCCGGACCATCACGACCTCGCCGAGCGCGGTGGTCGCGACCACGTTCACCCAGCTGTCCGCGTCGATCGTGTAGAACGGGTGCGCAGCGGCGGTGTGAGGCGAGCGCGCGGTGGCGCGGTGGACGCGGAAGATGCGGCAATCGTGGAGCAGCTCGCGCGCGACGACCTCCCACGCGGGGGGCTCGCGGCGTGCGCTCACGAGGCGGGCTCGAGCGCGATCTCGACGCCTGAGTCGCCGGGAGATGCCGGCTGCGCCGCGCGGCCTTCGAGCCCACCCGCGTCGCGCGTCATCGCGTTGCCGTCGAGGTCGATGCGCGCCGTCACGTTGAACGGCCCCTGCCACGGCATCTCGGCGATCATGCGGTTCTCGGGGCCCAGCGAGAACTCGAAGGGAAAGCGCGGCGCGGGAACGCGCAGCACCGCGGTCGGCGGCCCGGCCTCGCCGGCACGCGCGATCACGAACAGCGTCGCGCCCGCGGGCGCCTCCACGCCGCTCGCGAGCCGCACGACACCGCGGATCGGCGGCCCCGCGTTCTCGGGCGCCGTCATGCCCGCGACCGCCGGCGACCCCGCTGCAAGCTGCTCGGGCGAGGGCGGCATGTCGCTCGGCGCCATCGCGCGCGTCGCGCCCTCGGGAAAGATCTTGGAGAGGTCGGGCTGCTGGACCTGTTCGTTCGGGTCGTAGGGCTCGACCTTGCGGTGACAGGAGGCGGCGAGCGCGGCGACGAGAAGGGCGAGCGCGAGGCGGCGGATGAGCATGGCGGCGGACCTTAAGGCACGCATCCCGCCCGAACGAGCGCAGCGAATGGCGCGGTGCGGGGCTAGGGTCGCGGACGCGGAGCCTAGGGGTGGGTCGCGAGAGCGATCCTGAGAAAACACCCTCGGAACCTGATCTCGTTGATACGAGCGGAGGGAAGGCTCAGCGGCCGAGGCCGCGCGTCTCCTTCCGCCAACACGAAGGAGTGCGCAATGCCGACTCATCAACTTCCGCCGCTCGGGCACAACCCCTCGTCGCGCGCGCAGGGCACGACACCCGGCAGCTTCGCGAACGTGCCCGACATCGGCGGCCCGCGCAGCTTCAGCTCGCCCGACACGCCGGGCATGCCTCAGCCTTCGGAGAAGACCGCGTGGCACTTCTTGCCGCGCGGCTGGAAGCGCGACGCGGCGACCGGCTTTGCGACTGCGCCGGCGGGCTTCGAGCCTTCGACGCAGCTCGAGTTCGCGCGCCTCGGAGTTGTTACGGCGCAGATGCGCCGCGTCGCCGAGCGCGAGCCGCACCTCACGCCCGAGCAGGTGCGCGACGAGGTCGCCGCTGGGCGCATGGTGATTCCCGCGAACAAGGTGCACCTCGGCTACGCGCTCGACCCGATGGCGATCGGCCGCGCCAGCACGACCAAGGTGAACGCGAACATGGGCGCGTCGCCGATTTCGAGCTCGACCGACGAAGAGGTGGAGAAGCTGCGCTGGGCCGAGAAGTGGGCGGCCGACACCGTGATGGATCTCTCGACCGGCGGAAACCTCGACGCCACGCGCGCCGCGATCATCAGGGCCTCGACCGTTCCGATCGGCACCGTGCCGATCTACTCGATGATCATCGGGCGCAAGATCGAGGATCTCGACGAGCGCATGATTCTCGACGGCCTCGAGCATCAGGCGAAGCAGGGCGTCGACTACATGACCGTGCACGCGGGCGTGCTGCAGGGGCACCTGCCGTTCGTGCAGCGGCGGCTGATCGGCATCGTGTCGCGCGGCGGCTCGCTGCTCGCGAAGTGGATGATCACGCACGGCAAGCAGAACCCGATGTACACGCTGTGGGACGACATTTGCGAGATCCTGCGGCGCTACGACGTGACGTTCTCGATCGGCGACGGCCTGCGCCCCGGCGGCCTCGCGGACGCGACCGATGCCGCGCAGCTCGGCGAGCTCGAGACGCTCGGCGAGCTCACCGAGCGCGCCTGGCAGCACGGTGTGCAGGTGATGGTCGAGGGTCCGGGGCACGTGCCGTTCGATCAGATCGAATACAACATGAAGCTGCAGCGCCGGCTCTGTCACGGCGCGCCGTTCTACGTGCTCGGGCCACTCGTGACGGACATGTTCCCCGGCTACGACCACATTACGAGCGCGATCGGCGCGACGGCCGCCGCGTATCACGGCGCCGCGATGCTCTGTTACGTGACGCCGAAGGAGCATCTCGGGCTCCCAAAGAAGGACGACGTGAAGCAGGGCTGCGTCGCCTACAAGATCGCGGCGCACGCGGCCGACGTGGCGCTCGGCATTCCCGGCGCGCGCGATCGCGACGACGAGCTGACGAAGGCGCGCGCCGCGCTGAACTGGGAGCGCCACTTCGAGCTGTCGTTCGATCCCGATCTCGCGCGCGCGTACCACGACGAGGATCTCGACGTCGACACCGACTTCTGCGCGATGTGCGGGCACGACTGGTGCTCGGTGCGCATCAGCAAGGAGATCAACCAGTTCGTGAGCGGCAAAGACGAGAAGTACGCGTGGGCGTCGCCGAAGATCTCCGCGGCCCTCACCAGCGAGCAGAAGGCGGTGCTGGAGAAACGCGGCGTGCTGTCGGCCGCGGAGATCCACCGCCTCGCGAGCAAGACGCGCGCGAAGGTCGGCGCCGACCACGGCGAGAAGGCGGCGTGCCACAGCGACGTCGCATCGCCCGAAGAGGCGCAGCGCCTGCAAGGCGATCCAGCCTAACAACTCGCGTGAGCCGAGAAGCAAAGCCACGAGGCGCGTGAACGCCTCGGGGCTCGCGGCTTCCGGACCTCACCCCCCAGCTCGGTCCGGTTACGTGGTCGTAACTTCGGCCGATCTGCGCTCGTCTTGAGTGAAATTTTCGGAGATTGCGCGATGGCTGCGCAGCGGCTGCTCACGGAAGATGAGATTCCTGCGTACATCCGAGGCCTTGGGCTCGCGCAGGCGGGTGAGCCGGTCGCGGTTTCGGGCGCCGGGGACGGCAACATCAACTGGGTGCGGCGCGTCTCGATTGGCGGCGCGCGCCCGCGCTCGTTCGTGCTGAAGCAGGCGCGCCCTGCACTCGAGCGCTTCCCGCAGTACGCGGCGCCCACCGAGCGCCTGCTGTGCGAGGCGCGCTGGTTCGAGCTTGCGGCGCCGCACGACCGCGACGCGATCTGCCCGCGCGTGCTCGCGCTCGACGAGACGAACCGTGTGCTCGCGCTCGAAGATCTGACCGGCGCCGAGCGCCTCGACGCCGCGTTGTCGCGCGGCGCAGAGGTGGCGTCGCGCATGGAGTCGCTCGCACGCTTCCTCGCGCGCGTGCACGCGGCGACCGAGCGCGACGCTTCGCTTCCTGCGCGCTTCCAGAACGACGCGATGCGCCGCCTCCACGGCGACCACATCTTCGCGCTGCCGTTTCAGCCGAACGACTTCGGCCGAACAGCTCGCGTCGAGGACGCGGCGCGTGAAGCGCGCGGCGACGTCGCACTCGTTGCCGCTGCTGCGCGCGCCTACGCGCGTTACCTCGCGCCGACGGGCGCGCTCGTTCACGCCGACGTGCAGGCCGGCAACATCCTCTTGCCCGAGGCGGGCGGCGTGAAGCTACTCGACGCCGAGATCGCGCACGCGGGCGACGCGGCCTTCGACCTCGGCACGCTGCTCGCGCACGTCGCACTGCCCGCCATCGCGCGCGGCGACGACGCGAGCGAGGTCGTGGCGCGCGCGCGCGAGGCCTATCGCCGCGAGCGCGGCGCAGACGAAGCGTTGCTCGCGCGCGCGCAGCAGTACGGCGGCTTCGAGCTGATTCGCCGCACGATCGGCGCGGCGCGCGTCGCCGCGGTCGCGAGTGATGAAGCGAGCCTGCGCGTGCTTGCGGCAGGACGCGCGTGGGTGCGCGATTCCGGTTAGCGCCTACTCGCGCTCGATCCCCGGCTCATCGACGTCTGCCCAGTGAATCCGCTCGTAGTCGAAGGCGCCGCTCTCGATCACGTTGAACTTCACGACCTCGAAGTACGGCGAGAGGTCGAAGTCGCGGGGCGTGAGGAGCGTCGGGTGGCGCATGCGGAACAGGCCCGTGAAGTGCTCGCTCTCGTGGCCGAGCACGTGACCGAGTAGGCCCGCGCGCCGGCCGTCGGGCGCAGCGTCGGGAAACTCGACCTGCGGCAACACGGGGAAGCCGACGCTGCCGAACAGGCGACCGAGCAGGCTCGAGCAGATCACCTCGGTGGGCTGCCCGCTGCCGAAGTGAAGTGCGTCGCGGCGGAAGCGGTGCGGGACGATCTGCGCAGGGAGCAGGTATCGCATCAGATCGAGCACGTTGCGCAGGTCGTAGCGCCAGCCGAGCGTGCCGATCGCATCTTCGAGGATGCGCTTCAGGTGCTCGGGCCGCAGGCGGTGCGGGCGGACGATGCGGACGTTGTAGTCGATGTACTTGGCGAGGGGCGCCACGACGACGCCGCGCGGCAGTGCCTCGACCAGGAGGTGCTCCGCGTCCGGGCCGAACTCGCGGCGCGTGCGCTCGGCGAGCTCGCCGCCGTGACGCAGCAGCTCGTCGCCCACATACAGCGCGGCGTGCGACCAGCTGCTCTGCGTCAGGTACTTGATCACGACCGAGATGCGGTTGTCGCCCTCGACCAGCACCACGTCGCCTTTGCAGATGTTGCGGCGCAGCGCGTGCGGGTCGTTCCAAACGCGCTGCTCGTACGCCGGCGCTGGCTCGGTGAGCCAGTCGAGCAGGCGCCCTGTGAGCCACGCACGCAGTGTCATGAGGACCTCGGCGCGCGCTTCGGCAGGAAGTCACTCGAGAGTGAGCCGTCGCTTGCGGCTGAGGCTCGCAAACACGCGAAAAGACGCGGTTTTTCCGTAGCCTTCCCTGGGGGCCTCGGTTATGATGCTCCACTCAACTGAGATTGTCCTTTAGTTTCGAGGATTTACGGGCGCTCGCGCACGCGGACTCTGGAAACGAACGAAGGCCGAGAGAAGAGCGCCGGAGCTAGCAATGGATGTCAGGATCAAGGCGAATCTCGCGTTCACCATCAGCGGGCCCGCCCTCGAGGACGCGATGGCGGAGTACGACGAGCTCACGGTCGAAGGACTCGTGAAGGAGATCCTGGACAAAGCGATCGCCTGCGACTCGATCTCGGTCGAGGTGATCGAGGGCCCGAACACGCTCGAGGACTACGACGCACAGGGCAGCTAGCGAGACTTCGCTCGGCTCTCGTCAGCGGCTGTCAGCCTCGAACAGCGCGAGTTGAAGCGGGCGCCGCGCGGAAGCGTCCGCGCCAGCGAGCCGCGTGGTCGTGCGAGGCGCGCCGCGCATGACGCGATGCGGCAGCGCCGGAGCCAGCGGTCGCGCGCGTTGCTCGGCGCCAGGCCGGTAGATCCGCACCGCCCGCGCGTGCTCGAGGATCTCGCGGTAGAGCCTCTTGAAGCGCGCGCCGTGATTGAAGTGGCGTAGGTGCGCGAGCTCGTGGCAGAGCGTGTTCACGAGGCTCGAGTATGCGAGCGGCCCTCCGCTCGTGGCGTGCGTCAGCCGAATGCGGATCGTGCCGTCGGCAAAACACACGCCGTAGCGGCGCTTCACGCGCGGGAGCTCCGCCTCGATGGCGCGGTACTGGAGCCCGAAGCGCGCCGCGAGCGCGGCGCCATCGCGATTCAGCTGGGCGAGAATCTCCGACGGCGGCTTCACGGCGCCGCAGCATCTCGGCAGCGCGAGCTCCGGTCAAGTAAGTTGCGCCGGTGACCTTTTCGCTGCCGATCTTCCCGCTCGCGGGCCCAGCGCTTTTCCCCCACTGCGCGGCGCCGCTGCACATCTTCGAGCCGCGCTATCGCGCCATGGTGGCCGACGCGATCGCGGGCGAGCGGCGCATCGGCATGGTCACGGTGCGCAGCGACGCGCTGGGCGAGATGTCCGGGGATCCGCCGGTGTTCGCGATCGGCTGCGCGGGCTTCATCGCGCAGCATCAGCGCCTCGCGGACGGCCGGTACCTAATCACTCTGCAGGCGACCTCGCGCTTCCGCATCGTGAGCGAGCTGCCGCGGCCCGCGGACCGGCTCTATCGCATCGGCAAGGTCGAGCTGTTAGGGGAAGAGCTCGGCGACGAAGCGCGCGCGCGAGCGCAGCGCGACGAAGTCGTACGCGAGCTGCGCGAGCTGCTCGGCGATGCCGGCGCTGGAGGCGAGCTCGATCTCGCGCGCATCGAGCAGCTCGAGCTCGGGCGCTTTGCCGGCGAGATCTGCCAAGCGCTGCAGCTGCCTGGCCCCGAGAAGCAGGCGCTGCTCGAGGCCGCGACGACCGAGCAGCGGATTGAACGGCTTGCGCAGACGCTCGCCTTCTATCGGACACTGAGCCGCGCGCCTGGGGGCGACGGCGCCACGCTGCACTGACTTACCGCTTCGATCGGCCCCTCAGAAATCCTCAAATTCACACGAAAATTCTTGAATCGGAGCCGATTCACCGATTTCAAAGCGCGCGCTAATTCGGCGGGTGACACCAAACTGCGGCGGCGGCGGTGCCCTCACGAAAGCGGCCGAACCCCGTGTCCGACGGTCGTTTTTTGGGAAGCAAACAGCGGTTCCCTAAGTGCTGAAACGGTTTTTCGGTTGAACCGCTTTGGTGTAGGCCCCTCCGCAGGTTCGGGGGTCGAGCGCTTTGCCGGGCTCGCGGAGAAGTGGTCTACTTCGACGCCTTTTGACGGTTTCCGGCGGGCCCAACCGGCGGAATCCGTCGATTTCACCCCCAAACCCCTTCTCGCACCCCCGGACCCCGGATGCCCTCGCCTCTCACGGCATGGGATGGCGCGCTTGCGCGCCTCTCGGCCGAAACGCCTCCGCTCGCCCTGAAAGCGTGGATCCTGCCCCTCGGGATTCATGCTGACGGGGACACCCTGGTGCTCACGGCGCCGACGAGCTTTCACGCCGAGCGGGTGCGGTCGCGGTTCTCGAGCGCGATCGAGATGCACCTCGCCCAAGAAGGCGTCGCAATTCCGCTGCGAATCGAGGTGGGGAGCGAGGCTGCGCCCGTGCGGGAGCCCGCTGCCGGCGCGGTCGGTCTACGTCCGAACGCTCTTTCCGAAGCGGCGCCTTCGCGCGCGCTGATGGTCCGCGTCGAGGCGCCGCTGGCTCCGGCCGCGCAGCTCGCGCTGCCGCACACGTTCGACACGTTCGTGGTCGGGCCCGGCAACGCACTCGCCCGCGAGGCGTCCTTCGCGCTCGCGCGCGGCCGCACACTCGGCGCCGGCACGCTCTTCCTCGCGGGCCCGCCTGGCATCGGGAAGTCGCACCTCGCGCGCGCGGTCGTGCACGAGGCGCGCGCGAACGGCTCCGAGCGCGCGCTCTACGCCTCCGCCGAGTCGTTCACGAGCGAGCTGATGTCGGCGATTCGCGCGAACGAGACGCCGGCGTTTCGTCGCCGCTATCGACGCGAGTGCGACCTGCTCGTGATCGAAGACGTGCAGTTCTTTGCGGGCAAGAACGCGACGCAGCTCGAGCTCTTCCACACCGTCGAGCACCTGCGCCTCGTCGGCGCGCGCGTCGTGCTCACCGCCGATCGCCTGCCGCGCGACATCGCGCGCTTCGACGCGCGGCTCGCCTCGCAGCTCGCGAGCGGTCTCGTCGCCGAGATGGATCCGCCCGACCGCGAGCTGCGCCGCGACATTCTGCGCGACCGCGCCGCGCGCGGCGGCTTCCGCATTCCCGACGATTGCCTCGAGCTGCTCGCCGACACGGTGCACGGCAGCGTGCGCGACCTCGAGGGCGTGCTCATGCAGCTCGTCGCGAGCTCGGCGCTGCTCGGGCGCAAGATCGATCGCGCGCTCGCGGAGAGCGCGCTGCGCAAAGTCGCCGGCCCGAGCGGCGCCGCGCACTCGATCGATGAAGTGATCGACTGCGTCGCGCAGTTCTCCGGCCTGCGCCGCGCCGACCTCGCGAGCCGCTCACGCCGCCGCGCAACGCTGCGGCCGCGCCAGCTCGCGATGTACCTGTGCCGCCAGCTCACCGACGCCAGCCTCAGCGAGATCGGCCGCGCGCTCGGCCGCGACCACCCCGCCGTCGCCAACGCCCTGCGCGCCATCGAACGCGCCCTCCTCGAACGCGCCCCCCTCCGCTACCAGGTCGAAGAGCTCTCCGCGCGCCTCCAACGACGCCGCAGCTAGCGCGAGCAGGGTCTCTTCTCCGCCTGACTCGCCGACGCGCACTCCCCTCAAAGCGGGAGGATCCTCGAAGTCGAACGCTCCACCGGAGCAGGTCGGCCGAGGCCGCAAGCAAAGCGCGCAGCAAACCGCGGAGTCCTCGACGCGGTTTGCGAAGTCAACAAGGAAAAGGGGAGGCGCTGTCTCCTGACCGCCTACTTCCCGGCGTGACTCGCTGCCTCAATACGCTCCTTCACCCGCGCCACTCCAGCCTCCCCGCGGAAGCGCGACGGCCCCGCCATCGGGCGCAGGTGCTCGGGCTCGAGCGAGGGCGGATCCTGCGCGGGGTCGTCGAAGCGCCGCAGCACCTTGTAGGTCGTGCTGCGCTCGACGGGCGTGCGGCCCATCTCGCGGATCAGGCGGCGCATCTCCTCGGGCGCGAGGTTCTCGCCGAAGTCCGCGCCGGACTCGCGGCTGATCGACTCCTCCATCAGCGTGCCGCCGAAGTCGTTCGCGCCAGCTGTCAGGGATACCTGCGCGAGCTTCGGCCCCATCTTCACCCACGACATCTGCACGTTCTGGATGTGCGGGCGCAAGAACAGGCGCGACACCGCGATCATCTTCAGGTCTTCGGCCGCCGACGGGCCGGGCCGCGTGATGTCGACGTGGCCGAGCGTGTTCTTCTCGTGAATGAAGCCGAGCGGCACGAACTCGGTGAAGCCGCCCGTCTCCTTCTGAATGTCGCGAATCGTGCCAAGGTGCTTCGCGACGTGGTGCGGCTTCTCGAGGTGCCCGTACATGATCGTCGCCGTCGAGCGCAGCCCGACGCGATGCGCGGTCTTCACGATCTCGATCCAGCGGTCGGTCATCAGCTTGTTAGGTGAGAGCTGGCGGCGGACCGAGTCGTCGAGGATCTCCGCCGCGGTGCCGGGGATCGTCCCGAGGCCCGCTTCCTTCAACCACGTCAGCAGCTGCTCGAAGGACCAGCCGCTCTGCTTCTGCATGAAGCTGATCTCTTCCGGCGAGTACGCGTGGATGTGCAGCTGCGGGTACTTCGCCTTGATCGAGGTGAGGATCAGCTTGTAGTGGTGTTGGTCCTTGTGCGGGTCGATGCCGCCTTGGATGCACACTTCGGTCGCGCCGCGTGAAACCGCGTCGTCGCACTTCGCGAGGATCTGCTCCATCGAGCGGTCGTAGGCGTCGTGCTCGTCGCGGTGGCGCGCGAATCCGCAGAACGAGCAGCCGACGTAACAAATGTTGGTGAAGTTGATGTTGCGGCACACCACGAACGAGACGTCGTCGCCTTTGTCGGCCTTGCGCGCGGCATCCGCGGTGAGGAGCAGCGCGGTGTAGTCCGCGCCCTGCGCCGCGAGCAGCGCGATCGCGTCTTCGTGCGTGAGCTCGCGGCCCGCGAGCGCGCCCTCGAGCAGCCGCGCGAAGTCGGGCTTCACGTCCGAGAGGAGTCGCTCCAGCATCAGGCAGCCTCCAGGCTCATGCGCGGGCGCGCGTAGAAATCGCCGGTCGCCGCGCGCTGCACGGCCTCGTACACGTTCGGCTCGAAGAACTCGGGCTTGCGCGCGTGGCGCGGATACACCGGCAGGCGCTCGACGAGGCGCTTGCCGTGCGCCTCGGTGCGCGCGCGCAGATCGCGCAGCGCAGGCCACGGCGCTTCGGGGTTGATGAAGTCGACCGTCACCGGCGAAACGCCGCCCCAGTCGCTCACGCCGGCGGCGAGCAGCTCGCCGAACGACTCGGGCGAGAGATTCGGCGGCGCCTGCACGCTGATCTCGCGCCCCAGCACGAGCCGCGCGAGCGCCGACCAGTCCGCGACCTCGGCGTCCGTCACCGCCGCCGCCCAGCGCATGCGCGTGCCGGGCTTCGGGTGGAAGGGCTGGATGATCGCTTCTTGGATGTGCCCGTAGCGATCGTCGAGCTCGCGCATCGCGATGAGTGTGTCGACGCGCTCCTCGAGATTCTCTCCGATCCCTAACAACATGCCCGTGGTGAACGGAATCTTCAGCTCGCCCGCCTCGGCGTGCATGCGCAGCCGCAGCGCCGGGTCTTTGTCGGGCGCGTACTGATGCGCCATGCCCTTGCCGCGCAGGCGCGGGCTCACGGACTCGAGCATCAGGCCCATCGACGCGTTCCAGTGGCGCAGCGCCGCCATCTCTTCCTGCGTGAGGATCCCGGCGTTCGTGTGCGGGAGCATTCCGCCCTCGAACGAGACGCGGCAGCCCTGCACGAGATACTCCGCGGTGCTGCGGTAGCCGACGCCCGCAAGCCACTCGCGATACGACCGGTAGGCGATCTCGGGCTTGTCGCCGAGGCAGAACAGCGCCTCGATGCAGCCCGTGCGCACGCCGCCGCGCGTCACGTCCGCGACTTCTTCGAGCGTGTAGGTCTTCGCCTCGGGCGAATCGTCCTGCTTCGCGAACGTGCAGTAGGCGCAGCGGTCGCGGCACAGGTTCGTGAGCGGGATGAAGACGTTGCGCGAGAACGTGACCGCGTCGCCGAGCACGCGGCGCGTGCCCTCCGCCGCCGCCTCGAACACGGCGCCGCGCACGCTCGCGTCGCGCATGTGCTCCGCGAGCCAAACCGCATCGGCGCGGGCGAGCCGCCCCGCTTCGAGGGCGTCGCGGGAAATGGCTTGCGCTTGCGCGGAGTCGGGGGAGGTCACGGGGAGCCCAGCATAACCCGCATGTCGGGGTGTCTCGCGCGGCCGGATGGATGCGGGTAGGGCCCGCCGCCGTTTGGTGTCACCCGCGACCGCACTACTTCCCGTCCGCGATCCCCACCCACTCGCGCAGCTGCGCGGGGTCGGTGCGGTGCAGGAAATCGCCCGCCGGGAGCCCACTCCCGTGCTCGCGGATGGCGCGCGCGAGACCTACCAGCGCGGGCACCATCTGCTCCTCCGCGATGCGCGCGTACAGCGTGTGCGCGAGGCGCTCGCCGTTGCGCGCGCCGCCGACCAGGATCACGTGGTCGTTCTTGCCGTAGCCGAAGATGCCGATCTCGGCGGACGGCGGGCGGGCGCAGTTGTTGGGGCAGCCCGTCATGCGGATCACGATGTCGACGTCGCCGAGGCCCGCGGCTTCGACCTCGTCGATGTAGTGCGGGAGGATGTTCTCGGCGTCAGTCATCGCGAGCCCGCAGGTCGGCTTCGCGGGGCAAGCCATCGCGTTCGCGCGCACGCGCGACACCGCCTTGCGCGCGCCGTGCGCGTCGAGGATGCGCTCGACGCTCGCGGCGTCCGGCGCATCGCACAGGATCAGATCCTGCTGCGGCGTCAGCACGACGGCGCAGCCGAGCTTCTCCACCGCTTCGCGCACGGCCTTGCGCTGCGCGCCCTTCAGGCGCCCGTTCTCGACGGAGACGCCGTAATAACCGCGTCCGCCGCGCTGCGCGTGCCAGCCGAGGTGAAGCTGCATGTCGGCGATGCGCACGGGCGCTGCGTCCTCGAGCGCGAGGCCGAAGCGCTCGCGCAGCTCCTTCTTCACCGCGTCGACGCCGAGCCGGCGCAGCGTGTACTTCCAGCGCGCCTGCCTGCGGTCGCCGCGCTCGCCGTTCTCCTTCTGGATCAGCACGATTGCGCGGCAAGCGGCGACCACGTCGCTTCGCGCGATGCGCCCCAGGTGCTCGCCCAGCAGCGGCGCGGTCTTCGGGTTGTTGTGCGTCATCCCGAGCCCGCCGCCGGTGTAAAAGTCCCAGCGCTCGCCGCGCTCGTCCGCGGGCACGAGCCCGACGTCCTGCGTGCGCACGTCCACCGAGCCGTCGCGCGGGTGCGCGATCCCGATCTTGAACTTGCGCGGCAGGTACTGCGCGCCGTAGATCGGCTCGTCCGTGTTCACGGGCGCTTGGTTCCGACCCTCGGCGTCAGACACGAAGATCTGGAAGTACGACGAGCTGCGCGGCGTCAGCTCCGCGGCGATGTCGTGCGCGAGCGCGAGGCCGCCGGGCGCGCAGCTCGGATCCAGCGCGTCGATCGGCGACGCCATCACGTTGCGATTCACGTCGCCGCAGGCGGAGACGGTCGCGCCGTCGCGGTAGTGGCGGTTCAGGTGCCGCATCAGCGGCGCGAGCTTCGGTCCGTAGACGCGGTGGTACTGGATCGCCTGGCGCGAGGTGAGGCGCAGCGTCCCGTCCGCGAACTGATCGGCTGCATCGTCGAGCGCGAGCCACTGCTTCGGAGAGAGCTTGCCGCCCGCCGGATTCTTGATCCGCACCATGAAGAAGTAGTCGTGCGTCTTGCGCCCGCGCTCGCCGCGGCCCTGCTGCTTATAGATCCCGAAGAACTTGGACAGCTCCTTGGCCGTTCCCGAGATCGACTGCTCCTCGCCCGAATCGAGCTTCTGGACCTCGTCGAGGAAGCTGTGCGTCGCCTTCCCGTCCGCGACGAAGAACAGCCCGCGGCTCTCGACCTTGATGCGCTCGTTGTCGGACATCTCCGCGAGCGACGCGGTCTTCAGCGAGGCGACCGGCCTGGGCTCTGCGGACATCGAGGGGTCTCCGGGGAAGCGGCGCACCCTATCGGATGCCCCTAGGGCGAGCCACGAATCCCGACCTGCGCGCCTGTGAATCGCGGGCGAGGAGACGCGGTCCCGCGTGCTGGCGCCTCGATCGGCACGAAAGCGGAGGCAGAAGCCGCCTTCCATCCGGGGTTGAAGGGTTCATTTGCACGCAAGTTGCGGTCAAGAGGGCTTGCGGGGATGCCGATTCAAACCGCGACGTTGACTCGACACCGATCAGCCGCACGCCGCTCATCGCGTGGCTCCGCCAGAGCCTCGCGCGCGATCTCGCCGTGCTCGTGGTCGGGCTGTGCCTGGTCGCCGCAATCGTCACCGCGCTGACGTCGCGTGAGGTGCTAGACACCGCAGTTCGCCACGGCGTTCGTGCGGAGCTCGAGCGGGAGTTCGATCGTGCGCAAACCGCACTGCAGCTCTCGCGAAGACAAGAGTTCGAGGGAGCGAACGTAATCGCGCGCGACGATCTGCTGCTCGAATGCCTCGCACGCGGCAGCGAAGGGCACAGCGCCTTGCGGGCGCGGCTAGAGGTGCTGTTCGCGCGCGAGCCCGAAGCCATCGGCTTTGCGCTGGCTCGGCCCGGCGCGCGCGAGCCCTTCGTCATGGTCGGCCAGTGGGGCCGCTCGCACTGGCAGTTCGCGCTCGCACAGCGCACCTCCGCGGGCAGCTCCGTTGCCGCGACAGAGGTCGAAGGCGCTCCGATCGACCTCGCGCGGATCGCGATTGCGACGCGCGACGGGTCCGTGCTGCTGTGGATCGCGTTCGATCCGCTGCGCGCACTCGACGTGCTCTACGACGAGGGCCAGATCGACGCCGCGATCACGGGCGCGCGAGGAGACAAGCTCGCCGGCTCCCTCGCCGCGTCTGCGCTCACGCGCGAGATCGGCTTCCGCGACGCCAAAGGATCCGATGGCGCACCGCTGCTCGTGCTGCGTCGCGAGCTCGCCGGAACGCCGTGGCAGCTCGTCATCGCGCGTCCGCTGCCCGCGCTTCCGGCAAACACGCTGCTCAGCCTCGTGCTCGGGAGCGTTCTCACGGCGGTCGTCGCCGGGGGCCTCGCGTTCGGCGTCGGCGCGTGGCGCCTGCGCCCGCTGCTCGATCTCGCCGAGGGCGCGGGCCGGCTCGCCGGCGGCGACTTCAACGTGCGCATGCCCGTGAGCGAAGCGCACGACGAGGTGCAGACGCTCGCGCGCGCGTTCAACGACATGGCCGCGCAGCTCGAGGGCCAGCGGCGTGCGCTCGAGGAGCGCAACCGGGATTTGTTACGGGCGAACGAGGTACTCGAGCAGCTCTCGATCACCGACGGACTCACCCACCTCCACAATCACCGCCACTTCCACGACCAGTTCTCGCGCGAGGTGAAGCGCGCCGACCGCAGCGAGCAGCCGCTTTGCCTGCTGCTCGTCGACATCGACGACTTCAAGCTGCTGAACGACCGCTACGGCCACGCTGCGGGCGACCGCGTGCTCGCGGCGGCCGCTCAGCTGATCAACCTGCAAATCCGCGAGTCGGACTACGTCGCCCGCTACGGCGGAGAGGAGTTCGCGCTGCTCCTGCCACACACGCCCCTCGAAGGCGCCACCGCGCTCGGCGAGAAGATTCGGACCGCGATGTCGGAGCACGAGTTCCCGATCGAGGAGCGCGACATCGTCGTGCGCGTGACGGTCTCCGTGGGTGTCGCGCTCTACTCCACGACCACCGACGAGACCTTCGATGCCGCCGATCGCGCGCTGTACGAGGCGAAGGCCGCGGGCAAGGACTGCGTCTTCACGGCGGCGCCGCTCGATCGGACGCCGGCTCCATCTCCGCTGAAGCGCCGCCGCTGAAGATCCCTAATAGGTCTTCGGCTCTCGCCGATAGCGAGGCCGCGGCTCGCCCGGCGGCTGCGTGCGCCAGCGGCGGTGCGCCCACGTCCACAGCTCCGGCGCAGCGCGGATCTCCGCCTCGACCGCGCGGGTCATCTGCCGCACGTTCGCGGCGAGCGATGCGTCGTCGTCGCGCGAGCGCTCGATGTCGAGCGCGGGGTAGAAGCGCGCGACGTGGCGCGCGGGATCCATCGCGTCTCGGTGCAAGAACATCGGCACGATCGGCGCGCCGGTGGACATCGCGAGCTGCGCGGGGCCGCTGCGCGTGCAGGCGAGCCTTCCGAGGAACGGGACGAAGATTCCCTCGTCCGCGCCCACGTTCTGGTCGAGCAGCAGCGCGAGCAGGCTGCCCTTGCGCAGCGCGCGCACTACGCCCAGCGCGGCGCTCCCGCGCGGCAAGTACGTCGCGCCGCTCTCGGCGCGGCGGGCGACGATCACCTCGTCGAGCCCCGCGTCGTCGCGCACGCGGTGGACGACGGTGAGCGGGTAGCCGCGCGCGGTGAGCACGGCGGCGAAGAGCTCCCAGGAGCCGAAGTGCGCGGTCATCACGATCACGCCGCCGCCGGGCGCCGCAGCGCGCGCCGCGTCGAGATGTTCGAGGCCCTCGAAGCGCACGCGCGCGAGCACCTGCTCCGGCGAGCGGCGCCCGAGCCACGCGAGCTCGACCAAGCTGCGGCCGAGATTCTCGAACGAGCGCACGAGCCCGCGCGTTCGCCGAGCTTCGCTCCACTCGGGAAACGCGATGCGCAGATTGATCCGCGCGTCGCGCGTGCGCGGCAGCCCGAGGCGCGCCCAGCTGCGGCCGGCAAACGCGCCGAGCGCGAGCGCCGCGTCGTCGGGCAGCTGCGCAACCGCCCATAACAACCCACGCGCAGCGACGCCTCGCAGGCTGGATCGCGGCGGCTCCTTCGCGTCGCGAGCGCTCAGACGAGCCCCAGCGAGCGCTCGAACTCCTCGAGCTCCGCCCACACCTCGCGATCGATCGCGCGGAAACGCTCGATCGCGTCGTCGAAGCGATCCGGCGTGCCGTCTGCCGCCGCGAGCTCGCGGCCCTTCTTGCGGATCCAGTCGATGTGCCAGCCCTCGTCCTGGCTGACCGCCCGCAGGACCTCGAGCGTCTGCTCGTCGACGCCGGGGCGATTCAGATGCTCGTGGTACCGACGCAGCGCGCGCTGCTCGACGACGACCGTGAGCGCGAGCAGGTCCACGGGATGGCGCGGAATGCCGGCGCGCTTCCCGATGCGTACCTGATAACCGTCCTCGACCGGCAGCGGCGCAGCGCCCATCGCGCGGATGCGCTGCGTCCAAAGCCACGCGTGGCGCGTCTCGTCGGCGAGGTGCTCCGAGAGCAGCAGCTGCGACTCACCGTCGGGCAGCATGCGCAGCATGCGATAGATGAGATTCGAGCCGCGCAGCTCCGCGTCGCGGTAGTACGAGAACAAAACCAGCAGCGGATCGGGCTTCGCGGGGGGCGCTTGCATCGTGAATCCAGCAGCGCCGGAAGAGGGGCGCGGCGCCGCAACATAGCCGCGCGCTCAGAGCGCGAGGTGCATGCGGAAGTGCGGTCCGATGCCGGCGATCTCGAAACGCTCGCCCGTGGCGACGAAGCCCGCACGCAAGTAGAAGCCGAGCGCCGCCTCGCGCGCGTTGCACCACACGAGCGCCGCTCCGCGTGCGCGTGCTTCGGCAACGCAGGCCGCGAGCGCCGCCGCGCCGTAGCCCGCGCCGCGCACGTTCGGGTGGCTCGCCATGCCGCGCACTTGGCAGGCGCGCCCCGCGCGCTCGGGGTGCGGTGAATCCAGCAGCGTCGCGACTGCGAGCAGCTCGTGGTTGCGGAACGCGCCGAAATGCACGGCGCTGGGCGCGTCGTCGCCGGGGAACGCCGTCTCCTCGAAAGGGCGACCCGGGCGCAGTACGAGGTGGCGCAGGGGACGTACGTCCTCGGCCGAGACGCGGCGGACCTCGCTCACGCGCGCTGCCGGCGGATGCGCCGCGGGGGCACTTCTCTCGGCTGGATTCCGCGAAGCTTGCTCATGCGCCGCGCTGCCGGCGGATGCGCCGCGGGGGCACTTCTCCCGGCTTCATTCCGCGAAGGCTTGCTCATGCGCCGCGCTGCCGACGGATCCGCACGCCGGCGTGCTCGAGCACGCCCGCGAACGGCTTCGACTTGCGCACGCTCACGGTGACGGCGTCGACCTCGAACTTCGCGAGCAGCGCGCCCGCGATGCGCTCCGCGAGCGCCTCGACGAGGCGGTGATCCTGCCCCGCCGCGACGGCCTCGATCGCGTCGTACACCGCCTTGTAATCGATCGTGCTCGCGATGCGGTCGCTGCGGCCTGCCGCGCGCAGGTCGCGCTCGAGCGCGACATCGAGCAGCACGGGCCGCCGCATGCGCCGCTCCGCCGCCGTCACGCCGAGCGCAGCCGGAATCTGCACGCCCTCGAGCAAGATCTCGTCCGCCACGCCGCGCCTCCGCTGGCCGGCACCTTACCTCGCACATTCGCGCGAATGTCCGGCCGCGCGCGTTGTACGTTGCGCGCCTCATTTCGCGAGGGAGAGGCGATGCAGTTCGAGGACGTTCGAGCGCGCGAGGCGAAGTACATCCTGCCCGTCGCCGCGCGCATGCCGGCGGCGCTCGTTTCGGGGCGCGGCTCGCGCGTCACCGATGTCGAGGGCCGCGAGTACGTCGACCTCACTTCGGGCTGGGGCGTGTGCGCGATCGGCCACTGCCACCCCGCGCTCGTGAAGGCGATCGCCGACCAAGCCGCGCGCCTGATGCAGACCACGAACGTCTACTACACGCTTCCGCAGCTCGACCTCGCCGAGGCGCTCGCCGAAATCACGCCGGCGCGCATCACGCGCTCGTTCTTCGTGAACTCCGGCACCGAGGCCGTCGAGGGCGCGCTCAAGCTCGCGCACCGCGCCACCGGCCGGCGCAAGTTCATCAGCACGAACAACTCGTTCCACGGCCGCACGCTCGGCGCGCTGTCCGTGATCGGGCAAGCGAAGCACCGCGATCCGTACCGCGCGCTGCTGCCCGAGCCGGTGAACGTCCCGTTCGGGGATGTCGAGGCCGCCGCGCGCGCGATCGACACGGAGACCGCCGCGTTCATCGTCGAGCCCGTGCAGGGCGAGGGCGGCGTGAACCCCGTGCCGCCGGGTTACCTCGCGCGACTGCGCCAGCTCTGCGACGCGAGTGGCGCGCTGCTGATCCTCGACGAAGTGCAGACCGGCATCGGCCGCACGGGCAAGATGCTCGCGCTCGAGCACGACGCGGTCGTTCCCGACGTACTCACGCTCGGCAAGGGTCTCGGCGGCGGCTTCCCCGTCGCCGCCTTCCTGTGCACCGAAGAAGTCGCTGCGACCGTGAAGCTCGGCGACCACGGCGGCACCTACGTCGGCAACCCCGTCGCGTGCGCCGCCGCGCTCGCCACGCTGCGCGTCGTGCGCGAGGACAAGCTCGTAGAGCGCGCCGCAGCGGTGGGCGATCGCCTGCTCGCGAAGCTCGCGCGCTTCGCCGCCGAGCACCCCGAGCACGCCACCGAAGCGCGCGGCCGCGGTCTCTTGTTAGGGCTCGTGCTGCGCGACACCGATCGCGCGGCGACGCTCGCCAAGCGCGCGCTCGCGGAGGGGGTGCTCGTCAACGTGACGGCCGGCAACGTGCTGCGCCTCTTCCCGGCGCTGAACATCCCCGAGGACGAGCTGAACGGGGCGGTGGAGACGGTGCTGAAGTTGGTGCGGAGTTAAACGCGAACGCTCATCGCCCGGGCAGCAGAGTCCCGTCGCCCGCGAACAGTCTCCGCTCGAAGTTCAGAGTCGCCGGGACTCGCTCGGAGAAGAGGCGCTGTTTCATCGTGCGCCCCTAAGCCACTCGCCGAGTTTCTCGGTGGAGAACGCAATCCCGACGGCGAATCTGGGAAGAAGGCCCGTCACGCCGAGGAATGCAATGACCCCAATCAACCAGGCGTTCTCGGAAACGAGTCTGTCTGCGAGTCGCGTCCACAAGAGCCACAGCGCCCAGCACCCGACCGCCGCACCGGAGAAGTTGAGTACCCACTGATGCAGTGCCTGCCAACGGTTCGTGGCCCACAGCATTCGGAACGTGGACCTGACCTGCTGGCCGATTCTCGGACCGACTGATTCTTGAGAGAGAATGGCTTCCGACGGAAAGGAAGCCCCCATGAAGAAGAGTCGGTTTACGGAAGAGCAGATGGTGAAGATTCTGCGCGAGGCGGA